>NZ_JAVJZI010000019.1:0-99341 GCF_040223135.1 Coleofasciculus sp. G3-WIS-01 | reverse complement strand
CCCATTAAAAAACAATCATTTCTATCTCATATTCCCTAATATCTTTGAATTTAAGGGAGGAGTGCAGGTTTATTCAGCTTTCTTGCTCAAATCATTACAAGAGTTATATCCGGATGCCAATTATGACATTTTCATAAAGTTCGACAAAGAAAGCTCAATTACGAGAGCGTGGAAAAAAATATGATCGAATGCTTTCTTCCTGGGCATACAGTAGTTTTTATCAAATTTTGTCATCGATTTTATCCAACCGAGGAATAACTCTTTCTTTGTGCAATCCAGCTTACACGAGTTTGATTGGATTGGTTAAATATAGTCGGATGTATGGACTATCATCTGATGTGGCAGCGGCTCTGGCAATTGCTAGAAGAGGAATGAATTTAAGTGAGAGATTGCCGCGCTCTGTGTCCGCCTATCTCGGAGTGAATCCGAGAAAGCACGTATGGAGCGCTCTATATCAATTTAATAATTTTATTGGTCGATGCCCTGTAGTCAATCGTAGGCACGATTACTATAGTGTCTCTAACTGGGAGCCGAAGGTTTTGGCTGATATCGAGCAACAACGCCGGGTATCAGCCAAGCGCAAGCGTTAACGGTTATCGACCAAAAGTTACACCGTGGACTTATACCAAGGCAGAATTACTTATGGGTAGGTTTGTCTAGGTTTTTAGAAGCGGTTCAGTTAGTCCTCTGTTAAGATTTTATGTCGGGCGGGCAAGAATGATAAACCTTCACAACGAGGTAAAATTAAATTAAGCCTTTCAACCCGTTAAAACGGGTTTTAGTTCGGAGCCCGAATTTTAATTCAGGGCTTAAATTAATGACATTCGGCTTAAAAGAGAATAGATGTGAGGGAACAGGAAACAAACCATTGCACGAACTGGGAATTACGCAAAATATCGTTGATATCGTTACCGAACACGCTAAGGGGGCGAAAGTGCGACGAGTTTGCCTGGAAATTGGTCAGTTAGCCGCAATAATGCCCGATGCGGTGCTATTTTGTTTTGATGTTTGCAGCAAGGACACTCCCTTAGAAGGGGCAACCTTAGATATTATCGAAATTCCGGGTATAGGTCGCTGTCGCCACTGTAATGCCCACATTCCCCTAGATCAACCCTTTGGTATCTGTGAATGCGGTAGTGTGGAAATGGATATAATATCGGGTCAAGAACTGAAAATTAAGGAAATGGAGGTCGAACCATGTGTGTAACCTGCGGCTGTTCCGATGGCGCTGACACCACTCTCACCAATCCAGAAACGGGGGAAGTTGTCGCCATGGCTAACCACAGTCATGACCCCATGCATACCCATACTCTACCCGATGGGACTGTTATCACTCACTCCTCTACCTCTAGCCACTCCCATACTCACACATTGCCCGATGGTCGAGTCATCACCCATACTCACACTCACGACTCTCCAGGGAATCACAGCCATGAAGCCTCCCAGGTTCACGCCCAGGTTCATGGTACGACAATCTCTCTTGAACAGGATATCCTGGGAAAAAATAATCTGATAGCTGCCCAAAATCGGGGATGGTTTAAAGGGCGTAATATTTTGGCGCTGAATCTAGTCAGTTCTCCGGGGGCTGGCAAAACTACGTTGTTGACGCGCACGATTGAAGATTTACAGGCACAATTACCGATTAATGTGATTGAGGGAGATCAAGCGACGACGAATGATGCCCAGAAAATTCAAGCAACGGGGTGTAAAGTCGTACAAATTAATACGGGAACGGGGTGTCATCTGGAAGCGGCGATGGTGGAACGGGGTTGCACTCAACTCAATCCTCCCCTTAATTCTGTGGTCATGATTGAGAATGTGGGTAATCTGGTTTGTCCCGCCTTATTTGACTTAGGTGAACAGGCAAAGGTGGCGATTTTATCGGTAACGGAGGGTGATGATAAGCCGATTAAATATCCTCATATCTTCAGCGCTAGCCAAGTGATGATTCTGACTAAAATTGACCTGTTGCCTTATGTAGAGTTTGATGTGGAACGCTGTATTGAGTATGCAAGAACGGTTAATCCTCAGATGCAGGTGTTTCAGGTTTCGGCAAAAACAGGAGTTGGGCTAGAGAGTTGGTATGAATGGTTAAAGTCTCAGTTTCAAGTCTTGCAACCATTAGCGTGAGTATCACTCAAGAGCAGGACGGTTGAAACCGCAACGACTGGGATTATAAGTCTATCTATTTTTACCTGATAAAACTATACCAGAAAAATGGCGCGATCGCTTGTTGATTTGATTTTGGGAAGGAGTGCGATCGCGCTTTGATTGGGTTGAGCCTAGGGTATGCGATCGCATATCTTGTCAGGTGCACTTTTCAACCGCGTAATGCACCAAACCTGTAGGGGCGCAAGGCTTGCGCCCAGAAAACCTAAGGAGGGTTAAATTAAAATGGTCGCAAGCCCAACAGTTTCAACAGACAGTCGGAAGTTATTAACCGACAATGGTAGTAATTGTTGCGGTGGTTATCGTCCTAACTTTGGTAGTTACAATCCATGCAAAATCAACCCATGAAACTCACCGATATTATCCATCACGATATTGTAATTCACTTAGATACCCTGAAGACTGATCCAGAATTAGTCAAGCAAATCCAAACCCAACTGAATCGCTTAGGATTTTATCCCGGTGGTTCCTGGCTCGATGGTGCTTATGGCAACCAGACAGAACAGGCAATGACCGAGTTCTGTGAATCGGTTTACCTGAATAACATGGATAGTAAGAAGTTTGGCAAAGGATGGGCGCAAAAACTCCTGCCTGAGAACCCAAAACCCCTCCCCTCGCTCAAAGACAAAAATAAAGACACAATTTATCAAAGCTTCTTAAAAGAATCCGTTAAGGGAACCATTGACGAACCCGCCCTATTTTATAAAGGAATTGACACCTCTCCCTACAAAACTCAACTCAAAGACTATGCCGCCCGTCTGATGCAAAAGCCAGATGGCAAAACTTTGGTTTCAGTCACCAAAGATACCACCCAATTCCAACCTTTCCCCTCCGTTGGACAACTCCCCGATATTGATGACCAAGGCTTAAGCTTTTTGCATCCAGAGATTACTGAAGCCTGTCTCTGTGTCGGCAGTTTTGTTAACGGAGACTTCAAGACCAAATGGCTAGGCAGAAATGCGCTGAGTCAAACGGAGTTTTGGAGTAGTAGTAAAATTATCCCCATTCTCAATATCGTCTCTCGCAGCAATAGGAATTCCTTTCAGACGGATATTGATAACTGCCTGATTCGAGGTAGAAATTTAAGCGGACAATACCGAGAATTCTCGTTCCATGATGTGCTTAGAGACATTCTCTCCTACGACAATCGCATTGCTTCATCCAACTCCCTAGCCGCAATGTTAAAGCAATTTTCGACTCCTGCTGAGTTAGAGACTTGGCTGAAAAGTATGACTGGAAATCAAGACTTGATTTTCACGGGACGCTATGGCGAAGAACCGTTTATCCCTGAACCCGAATTATCGACGCAACCGCCTCAAGGATGGTGGCGTCCCCGAAATGTTATTCTCAAAGGTGTATCAGAACGACATCGCGGCGAAAATACGATTACGGCTTATGATTTAACTCGAATGATCTCGATGTTGGGTTGGCATTATCACATCCCTCAATCTTCACGATTACCGGGTGCCCAATGGCATAGTTTAGAATCGGTGATTCGGGCGATGGGTGCAGATGCGGCACGTTTAACTGATGTGGCATTAGATATGTTAGATTTGCAGGATAAAATTAGTTCTCCGGTGATTATTTCTAAACTGGGGAATGGTGTAACTCAAATTCGGAATCGGGCGGAAGCGGTTTATGTGGCGCTGGTTCAGTTTATTCAACCAAGTACAATGGGTGTGCCAGAGTTGGTGACGTTTACCATGGCATTAAAGGGGGCAAAGCGTTTAGAACCCAGGGATGCGAAGCGTGAGGTGGTGGAATTGGATGCTAGGATGGCAACGGAAGTGACGGAAATTATTCGTCGAGGGGCGTTAGGGGAATTGGGTTGAATTAAGGCGGGTGGGCATTGCCAACCCTACGCTATATCAAGGGTTGAATTGCTGAATTTTTATGTATTGTCTATTACCGAATTATCAACCATAACGCCTCAGAAGCCCAACGGTTATTAGTGGGTCGATTTATGGTGGGATTCGCTATTGTCATTGCCGGGTATTTTGGCATTAATCCCCCCGGTTTTGTGGCGCAAGTTGTCGCCTTTGCCTTTGGCTTAGCCGCCGCTAGTTTCTTCCCAGTGATTATCTTAGGCATATTTGCTCAGCGGACTAACCGAGAAGGCGCGATCGCGGGTATGATTGTGGGGTTAGTGTTCACGACTATCTATATTATTGGCGTCAAATTTTACCAGATGCCAACCTGGTTTTTTGGCGTTTCTGCTGAAGGTATTGGTACAGTGGGAATGGTGCTAAATTTTCTCGTGACTGCAATTGTTTCTCGCCTCACCCCCGCACCAGTAAATATATTTCCAACCCTTACATAAGACATAAGACAATCCCCAGGGTTAACTGTAATTTTTCCCACCTACTTATCCCTCCATTGTGGCATAAAGACCATTGTCTTGTCGGGTTAGCCAACCAACTCCGCAAGAGTAGATTCACAGATGTATAGATGCTGCCAAAGTCTGTCGGCTTGCCTCACAATAGGAATAGGATAGCAGCAATCACGACAGGGACTCTACTATGACTAGGGGTGAACACATAAAGCAACGGTGGGAGCAATGGCGCTCACATCTGCTACCTCAAAAACCTCGAATCTCGTATCTGGGTGCATTTATTTTAACACTATTCAGCTGCCTAGTCGTCTACACGATATCTGGTTCAGCTCAATCTCCCGTCGCGCCAGTTTCATCGTCACTGTTAGAAATCACTCAGGGATGGCAATATCATTGGGGTGATTTTTCTCAACAACAACCCAGGGTTTCAGAAGGGAAGCCTAATCAGATATTTCCTGAACAATGGCAGTCATTTCAGTTTCCCGGAAAAATCCAAAAACCAAGCCATAAAAATGTCCCGATTCTGTGGTTGCGTGTTCCTTTACCTGCTGGAGAATGGCACTCCCCGACTCTCTATTTGGGCGCTGTACCTTATATATTAGATGTATACTTAGAGGATCAACATCTCTATAGTCAATGGTCACTCAATGCTGCTAATCAAGCTATACTGACAGACTATAAATTACCCCTCGTTCAACTTGACTCAGAAGTCCAGAATCAAACTCTCTTGTTTCGGGTGTATGTTGGAGAAAATACTTCAATTTATATCGGCTTATTTGATCGCGTTTTCCTGGGTGATCATAATGCTGTAATTAAACGCTTCTTTCAGCAGCAAACGGACTCATTACTCGGTGTTATTTTTTTTGTCTTAGGAGTAATTATCCTCGGATTGTCCTTGAGTCGCCCAGAAAAAAAATCATACTTTTACTTTGGTATTTTGACGGCGATGATAGGTATATACACGCTATCGCGGTCTTTTTTTATCCCTGTCTTTATTAATCATCTAGAAGCATTACGGTTCTGTGAATATACATCATTTTATCTGATTCCTGTGAGTGGTTGCCTCTTCTTTCAAGAAATATTTAGAATGAGATGCCAGTCTATTATTTGCCATCTTTGGAAAATTCATCTCGCTTATGCCGTGGCGGCGTTTACTTTAGTCATCACTCACACCTTTTCTTGGAGTCAAACAGTCACTGCGGCTCAATTTTTGTTTTTAGCCAGTGCGATAATTATTTTAACCAAGGCGGTGCAAATTTCTTTGACGGGGAACGTTGAAGCTAAACTCTTTACATTAGGGTTTAGTCTGCTCACCCTATCTGCCATGAATGATATTTTGATTTATCGCCTAGAGTGGGTAAACTGGCATCAAAAACTTTATCCCTGGGGAACATTAACTTTTATTCTCACCTTAGGGGTTATGTTAGAGCGTCAATTTATCCAAGCGCGTAACCTGCTAGAAAACTATGCCATAGAGTTAGAAGCTAAAAATACTGCATTACGACAACTGGATCAGCTTAAAGATGAATTTTTAGCCAATACGTCTCATGAACTCAAAACCCCCCTGAATGGGATTATTGGCATTGCGGAATCGTTGATTGATGGAGCGACGGGAACCCTATCTGATGCGACTCAGTTTAACTTGTCTCTCATTGTGTCAAGTGGTAGGCGATTGCACCAGCTTGTTAATGATTTACTCGATTTATCCCAACTCAAACACCATAACCTGAACCTGAATATAAAACCCATCGGAATTCGAGAAGTTACCCATGTTATCTTAACCATTTCTCAACCGTTAGTGGGTAAGAAACCGATCGAGTTAGTCAATAGCATTAATCCAGAGATTCCCCCTGTTGATGCTGATGAAAACCGCGTGCAGCAGATTTTATACAACTTGGTGAGTAATGCGATTAAGTTTACGGAACAGGGAACAATTGAAGTCTCAGCTACGCCAGTCAATGACATTCTGGAAATTCATTTGATTGATACGGGAATTGGTATTCCACCAGACAAAATTGATCGCATTTTTGAATCCTTTGAACAAGCCGATGGCTCAATTGCTCGCCACTATGGGGGAACGGGATTGGGTTTGGCAATTACAAAACAATTGGTTGAACTTCACGGCGGTATAATAAAGGTTGAATCTACGGTAGGAGTGGGGTCACGATTTACATTTACTCTGCCTTTATCTCAGGGGAGAGTTGAGAATCAACCTTCCTTAGAACTGTCTAAGGTTCAAGATTATACGCCGCGAACGGTTAGCCCTGATCGTATTCTTATCGCTCAAGATGCTGTTGTTATTCCAGAGGGGACATTCCACATTTTAATTGTGGATGATGAACCAACGAATCTCCAGGTAATTGTCAATCATCTGTCGTTGGAAAATTATGGGATTACTCAAGCGTCTAGTGCTTTGGAGGCGTTAGAGTTGATTCGCTTAGGCTTCAAACCCGATCTGATTTTACTGGATATAATGATGCCGCAAATGACGGGGTATGAACTGTGTAAAAAACTGCGGGAACAATTTCTGCCCAATGAACTACCGATTGTCTTGTTAACGGCGAAAAATCAGATTTCTGATTTAGTAGAGGGGTTTGCGGTTGGCGCGAATGACTATTTAACTAAGCCTGTGTTAAAGAATGAACTTTTAGCCAGAATTAAAACCCATCTTCGTTTAGCCAAAATCAATGCCGCTTACGGAAGGTTTGTCCCTTATGAGTTTCTGCAATTTTTGGAACGAGAAAGTATTGTGGATGTGCAATTAGGGGATCAGGTGCAAAAAGAAATGTCTATTTTATTTGCCGATATTCGTTCGTTTACCAGTCTGTCGGAACAATTGTCACCGAAAGAAAATTTTGACTTTCTGAATTCGTATTTGAGTCGCGTGGGTCCAGTAATTCGCCATTATCGCGGGTTTATTGATAAATATATTGGGGATGCTGTGATGGCATTATTTCCCCAGATGGCTGATGATGCACTACAGGCGGCAATTGAGATGCAAAAGCAAGTCGGTTTGTATAATGCTAACCGTCAAACCTGTGGGTATGAACCGATTGCGATTGGTATTGGTTTGCATACGGGGAGTTTGATGTTGGGAACGGTGGGTGAGTCTCAGCGGATGGATACGACAGTGATTGCAGATGCGGTAAATTTGGCATCGCGTTTGGAGGGGTTAACTAAGATTTTTGGGGTGGAGATTTTAATTAGCGAAGAAACGTTAAATAGTTTGACAAATGCTCACCATTATAGTTATCGTTTCTTGGGTCGAGTGACGGTGAAAGGAAAACGCCAACCTATCGCTATCTTTGAGGTGTTTGATAGTAACCCGCCGCCGCTGATTGAACTAAAGCGACAAACTCGGACGGAGTTTGAACGGGGGGTGCATCTGTATGTGGAGAAAGAGTATACCAAAGCGCAGCTGGTTTTCACTCAACTGTGGCAATGGGACGATCGCGATCGCGTGGTTCAATTTTATCAGGAGCGTTGTCAGCAAGCTGAGCGATCGGGAGTCTCGGAGGTGGATATTATTATTCGTTAGTTAGGAGAGAGGCTTTGATTTTTCCCCCTGCACCCCTGCTACCTTCCCATAGATCCCTAACCTGTTTTTGGAAAGCCTAGGGTAATTTCCGGGGATTTGCGGTGTTCAATTGCCTAGAGCAGAAAATATCATTGAAGTATACAGCATCACATCTCAAGAGCTGGAGAGTTTTGCTTCAGCCAAAACATAGGGGGGTGAATCTATGAAAGTTACCATCGGCTCACAAGCCACAATTAACGTTTGTTCGACAATACACTGTCCTTTTTTCGAGAGTCAATGTTCTGCGTCTGGGAGTTGTCTGAGATATTACGAATCCTGTCACTGTCATCTAGCCAGTGTGTTTGCCTTTGATTCGGATGGACATTGGTTGTTTACCGCCAATAAACATGAACTGCGCCATATCCAACAAGTTAACCAGGGCTGGCTTACTTACCATCGTTCTATTCTAGAGCAACAAGGAGATCAGCAAGACAGTACGCCTACACGAACCCATCCACCTTCTCCCCAGTGCGACTATCTCTATATTGAGAATGATACATATATTGAGAATGTATCATTCTCAAATTCCCCGGAAATGACTCAGAAAGTCTCCCCAATCAGTATTAGCCTGCTCGATTCTATTGAATTTGAGGACTATTAGCTTGACACTCCCCGCCCGATAAAGACGGGGAGCCTGATCCCTCTAATGAAGGTCAGAAGGGTTGAAGCCTTGACTACAAGGGAATTAGAGATATTCAGCAACATTACGCGATCGCAAGCTTGTCATAGCGTTGTGACAAGCCTGTCACAGATAGGGATTATGCTGATATAGAGGAGTTGAGATTCCTTTCGATAATGAACGACACAGCCTTCCAAGGTGACTTGGAAGGCTTTCCTATCACTATAAGATTAATTTATTATTATAATTATACCACCTTATATTAGACAAGCAAATTGTGGATTGTAGAATCCTGAAATCATACCAAATCCACCTTGGAAACCCCATGCAAGAGGAGGCGATTGAAATCGCTGCTACACAAACTTTCGTCCGCCTGCGCGGACTAGATTATAAAGGGGGTGGCTAACCCGGATTTGATATCATCCCCATAATCAAGAAAACAGCATCAAAAAAGCCCCCTACAACCGCAGGAGACTTTTTAACTATCCAATTTTCCAATAATTGTTGATTACAGTTTCGTCCCACAAACTGGGCAGAAATGATTCGTAGTCTGATTCTGAGTACCACAGTTACTGCAATCGACTACCTCTGCTATCTGTTCCGGCTGACTGCGTTCTGGCAATCCAATCATTTGGGCATTACTCTTACCCGGTGCAACCATCGGATAGCAATTCTCATTCTTGGTGACGTGGACATCCAGCAGCACCGGACCATCATAAGCTAACATTTGAGCGATCGCGTCCTTGAGTTCGTCTCGATGCTTCACCACCATGCCCTTGATCCCATAAGCTTGAGCCAGAACGGCAAAATCCGGCATTCCTATTTCCATATTCGAGGACGAATACCGCTGTCCATAAAACGCCTCTTGCCACTGGCGCACCATTCCTTGCCAGCCGTTGTTAATGATCACCGTCTTGACATTAATGCCATACTGTGATAAAGTCCCCAGCTCCTGAATATTCATTTGTACCGAAGCATCGCCCGCCACACAAACCACTTGCTGATCGGGTAGGGCAACCTTTACGCCCATAGCAGCGGGGACACCATAGCCCATCGTGCCTAAACCCGCACTGGAAATCCAACGGCGTGGTCCCGTCTTCAGAAATTGTGCTGCCCACATCTGATGTTGACCCACATCCGTGGTGTAATAAGCATCAGGGGCTTGGCGATCCAACTCCACAATCACCGCTTGAGGCGAAATACTATCTGGATACTGCGGCGCTTCCAAAGGATACTCTTGACGCCAACGTTGAATCCGGTTAAGCCATGGCTGAGTCTGGTTAGGTTCAGTCGAAATTCCCTGTTCCTGACAGCGCCGTAATAACTCAGCCAAAACCTGCTGCACATCGCCCACAATCGGGACTTGAGGGGCGCGGTTTTTGCCCACTTCCGCCGGGTCAATATCGATATGAATCACCTTAGCATGGCAAGCAAACTGATCCAGCTTCCCGGTGACGCGATCATCGAACCGCGCACCGACGGCAATCAATAAATCACATTCACTCACGGCAAAGTTAGCATAAGCCGTGCCATGCATACCCAACATCCCCACAGACAACGGATGGGATTCATCAAATGCCCCTTTCCCCATCAGCGTCGTCGTGACGGGAATTTGGAACGTTTCTGCCAATTGCTTAACTTGATCATGGGCATTGGCAGTAATCGCACCGCCCCCGATATAAAGTAAAGGTTGCTGGGACTCTCGGATCAGATGCAATGCCTGATTAATTTGCCGGGGATTTCCCTTAACCGTAGGACGATACCCCGTCAACTTAACCATACCTGGGTCAACGGGGGTATAGTCAAATTCTTCTAAGCCTACATCCTTGGGTATATCAATTAAAACCGGACCCGGACGACCAGTATTGGCAATATGGAACGCTTCGGCTACAATCCATGCCATATCACGGGGGTCACGCACCACATAAGAATGCTTCACAATCGGCAGTGTAATGCCAAAAATATCTGTTTCTTGGAACGCATCCGAACCAATCGCCGCCCGTGCCACCTGTCCGGTAATCACCACCAAGGGAATCGAGTCCATGTGGGCGGTAGCAATCCCCGTCACCAGGTTTGTCGCCCCAGGACCCGATGTACCAAAACAGACACCCGCTTTTCCTGTCGCCCGAGCATACCCATCAGCCGCGTGGGCAGCACCTTGTTCATGGCGAACTAGGATATGCTGAATTTCCCCTCGCTCTTCCCACTGATACAATTCATCGTAAATTGGCAGAATCGCACCACCGGGATAGCCAAAAATATGGTCAACCCCATGACGCTTCAGACTGTCCATCAGGGCGTAAGCACCTGTGCGACGAGTAACGGTTTTTTGTTTGACTTCTTTTTTAGAGATACTTTGGTAACGCACCAGATACCCTCACTAAATGATTAACGGTTTTTCTATGAGTTTTGTATATCCTGACAATAGGTTCACCCGACCTATGGTAGATCTTAATCGAGGAAGTAACCTATGAGTGTAAAACAAATTTAGGATCACTGTCTAGTTGTCATTCGTCATTGGTCATTCGTCATTGGTCATTGGTCATTGGTCATTGGTCATTGGTCATTGGTCATTGGTCATTGGTCATTGGTCATTGGTCATTGGTCATTGGTCATTGGTCATTGGTCATTGGTCATTGGTCATTGGTCATTGGTCATTGATCATTGGTCATTGGTCATTGGTCATTGGTCATTGGTCATTGGTCATTGGTCATTGGTCATTGGTCATTGGTCATTGGTCATTGGTCATTGGTCATTGGTCATTGGGCGAAGCATTCGCGTTGAAATTTGAATAGAAAACCGATAGATTTGGGCGCGAATGCTTCGCCCCTACGAATGCATCTGCTCCCTCATCTCCCTCAGCTATTAGTGACTTGATTGAATTCCCCTCTGATGTAACTGCTGCATGAAAAATTCCTCTAGAGAGGAACGTGCTAGGGTGATCTCAATTAATTGCGCCCCCATCAGGCGCAGACTGGCAATAAATTCTTGGGGTTCACCTTTGAGTTCACCGTACCAGCTATCTTCCTCGAATGCCAGTTCTTTAACCCAGCGTTGGAGAATGTCGATGTTACCGCCTTTGCCGCGAACTTGGTAATGAGTCGCCACACCCAAGAGTTCATCCAGGGTGCCCATACAAATTAACTCTCCCTCCGCCAGAATCGCCACGCGATCGCAAATCTTCTCGACATCGGATAAAACATGGCTATTGAAGAAAATGGTTTTACCTTGCTGCTTAAGTGAGAGAATAATTTCCCGGATCTGATAGCGTCCCATGGGATCAAGTCCTGACATCGGCTCATCCAGAAATACCACATCAGGGTCATTGATCAGGGCTTGTGCCATGCCGACGCGCTGGAGCATTCCTTTAGAATACTGTCGCAACTGCTTTTTTTTCGCCGCCGACTTCGATAATCCGACTAATTCCAGCAACTGGGGAATGCGTTGACGTTGACGACTTTTGGGGATTTGAAACAATCCGGCAGTCAGTTGCAAGAATTCCCAGCCTGTCAGATAGTCGTAGAAATAGGGGTTTTCCGGCAAATAACCGATTCGCTGCTTCACCTGGCGATCGCCAATGGGTTTTCCCATCAGCCAACCCCGTCCAGAGGTGGGACGGACAATGCCGAGTAAAATTTTCAATAGCGTCGTTTTCCCTGCCCCGTTGGGACCGAGCAAGCCAAATGTCTCTCCCGGCTCAACGGAGAGAGAGCAACTTTTGAGTGATTCAATTTTTTGATTCAGCCAAAAGCCAGTGCGATAAACTTTCCTGAGCTCAGAAGTCGCGACGACTGGACTCTGGTCAAGGGTAGTCAATGCCCCTGGCAAATCAGCAGTCGAATCCATTCCCTGTTAATTGAATTACATAATTGACAGTTCTATCGTTATAACTGTATCAGTATATTGCTGTTTCTGGTACACAGCGTAAGCATTAATTGAATTTTTGCTCTCCCAGCTCCCAGACGTGCCATGGCACGTCTCTACATTGCTTCCCCTGCTCTCCCCTACTCCCTTACCGATGCATTGCCGTTGACTGACTCTGAGAATGTTGGGCGACTTGCTCGGCAACTTTGGGATCGTACAGCCGTAAATAATTCCAATAGTTACCAAACACCTGCTTCACATAGTCTCTGGTTTCATCAAAGGGAATGGATTCGACAAACTCATCAGGATCACCAGCGCTTTGTTGTCGCAGCCATTTTGCCAAATTCCCTTGACCGGCGTTGTAACTCGCGATCGCAAGTAAGGAGTTGTCGTTGTAAGATTGGTGAACTTGTCGCAGAAACCAGGTTCCCAATTTAATGTTATCGTCTGGATTTTCCAGAGAATAATCCTCCATATCAATATTTTCTGCCGCCCACGCCCCGGTACTGGGCATCATCTGCATTAAACCCACAGCACCAGCGCCCGAACGAATATCGGGTTCAAAGCGAGATTCTTGGCGAATCAGGGCAGTCACTAATAGAGGATTGAGTTCACGCTTTTGGGAATAGGTGGCAATCTCGTCTGAGAAAGGAAATGGGTAGAGCGCTTGCCAGTAGGTGAATTTTTCCCGCAAGTCTTGGTACTGAGCTTGTTCTTCGGGTGTCTCCCGATCTTCTAAGCTGGCAATGGTAGCAATGCCACTCAGGTAATCTCCTATCCCCAACTGCACCAAGCCATCGGTAAACTGCTCGGCGAAGGTGGGTTCTAGGCGATTTTGGAATTCGGCTTTCCAAAGTATCCAAGCATCTTGGTCAGACCCGAGTAAATAGAGTTCCTTGAGAGCGGCTGAACCCACAGGTAGTACGGGTCGGGTTTCCGGCAGAACCAATTTCGGATCAAGTTGACGGACTGTTTTAAAGTCGCCCACATCCCAACCTAGCTGTACAGCAGAGCGCCATGCATAGTAAGACTGGGGGTGATTGGTAATCACCTCCTCGAATGCGGTTTGGGCATCCTGTCGGCGTCCCAATTCCCTTGCCCATTTGCCCACCCAAAAGCCAGCCTGACGTGCCAGGAAGCGATGAGGATTTTCCGTGGTAATTGGTTTTGCCCATTCCCAAGCTGCCTCTACATTGCCAGATTTAGCGTGCAACCGCGCGACTTGCCAGCGGTAGGCGGCGGCGGCGTCGGAATCGCCATAGTCATCGATCAATTGTTTTCGCGCTTGCTCGGCGGCTTTATCACTACCTAGGCGTTCCAGGGTTTCAGCTTTAACCAAAAGGGCTTCACCGGCGCGTTCGGGGAAGCGCTCAACGACTTCGTCCAGATAGGGAACTGCCTCAATATCCGGTTCCAGTTGCGCCAGTTCAATCAGGGCGGCGGGTGTTTCCTTGGCGTCGGGAAAATCACGCACCATCTGTTTGTATGCCTGTTTTGCTTCCGCGTACTTCTGGGCGAATTTAAGAGCTCTGGCTACTAAATAGGCATTTTTGGAAGTCTTGGCAGCTTTGGCATAAGCCGCACTAGCTTGCCCATATTTCCGGTCTCGCCAGTAGCCCACCGCGATCATTTGCCAGTCATCGGGTTTAATTAGGGGTTGATCATCGGAGTCAACTGCTCTACTGTAGTTTCCCACCAATTGGTCTAGGATAGGCGTGATATCTGAAGTGACCTCTGGGGTGTCAAAGGCATAGCGAGCCAAAAGCAGCATCAACTCAGGCTGATCTGGATTGTCTTGGAGGCGCTGCCGTGCTAATTCTAGAATCAGCGGATGAGACGGATAGTTAGCGATTGCCTTGTCCCAGTATTTGGGATCGTCGGCGGGTGGTTCATAAATCTGCTGGATTTTCTCCAGCCAACCCAGATTGGCGGACAAAGATTTAATCTCGTCGTCCTGATAGGTTGAATCTTGGGAGAAAATAGCATAAAGAGCATAAGCCGCAACGGGCTGATCCGCGTAGCGTTGCAGCAGGTTTTGCCATTCGGTTAAGGCTTTGATTTTCTCGCCCATCAGTTCGTAAGCTTGGGCGCGTTTAACTGCAATATAGCCGCCGAGTACAGGATAGTCCAACTCCAAGCCCTCTAACCAACGCAGCGCCTCCTTGCCCTTGCCTTGCTCAATTAAATCCCCTGCCAAAAGATAACGTGCACGAGACCTATCGATGGAACGTTTTCCTTGTGCGATCACTTCGAGTTTACCTCGGCGCTGGTTCACACTCCAGGACGCGAGTCGCAAAACCGCTGTGTTACTCTGTTTTTCTGGGCTAAAGGAGTTATGCTCCACAAAAGGCAGCCAGATGGTCAATTGACCGAGACTCCTGGTATACTCACCTCCTATAAGCGTTCCTCCCCAGATGAGAGCAACGAGTCCGACTCCAGCGACTAGAGCGATTTGTCGTCTTCGTTGTCTTTGCCTTGAACGGCTGTGGGGGGCGAAAATCTCGCGTCTTTTTCTCATAGAACCTCCTGCTGACGCACATCTATCTTAGATCTGGGTGAAGATCACAGAACACGATGGCATTGCCCGGTCTGACTGTAAGTTGGGTGGATTGATCCCTTGGGAAATTTTCCCGAACCGTTTCTGGATGGGGGTTAGCGTTTTGGTCGTTTTTTCAGACCCAATCGTCGAACGATATACTGACGCTGCACCCGATCAAATTTGGTTTTCCTTGTGATCTTCCATTCTTCAATATAAGCGCCCACCAGACAAGCCCCAATTAAATCTGTGCCATCTAAATTTGTGTTTTTTAGCTTCGCCCCCTTTAAGTTAGCCGACTGCAAATTGGCACAGCTAAGATCGCTATTGACGAAACTCGCCGCCACTAAATTAGCCCCCCGCAGATTCGTTTCGGGCAAGCAAAGATTGTCGAAGTTTTTTTCCTGTCCTTCACCTGTAACGACTAATTGCCGGATTTTCGGGTGCTCCAAATAGGTTGTTCCCACGCGGGAGAGTTCTAGTTTTTTCGCTTGAAACCAGCAGGTTCGCGTCACCTTCGCTTGTCTAAAATTTGTGCTTTTGAGCAGCGCTTGGGTGAAATCCGCTTCCGTTAAATCGGCACCCTGAAAATTTGTCCCCCCAATCGCGGCAAAGGCAACTGCAATCCGACGAATGAAAGCATAGTTTTTATCCCCAATTAAGGCTCGCCAGCTTACATAGGCAGAAAGTCCAGCCACGCCTACCGCCACAATCACCGCCACCGTTGCAGCGCTGGTTGCTGCTGCCACAGATGCCCCAGCCGTAACCACGACTACAGCACCGGCGGCGGCGACAACACCAGCTCCAGCCGCAACGACTGCCACAGCACTAGCAGCGGCGACAGCACCGGCTGCTGCTCCTGCTGCCACGACTGCCATCGCCATAGCCGCCGCGACGGCTCCAGCACTGGCAACTACTACGGTTACGGCAACCGCTGTAGCTCCGGTTAGAACTGCCACCATTGCCGCCACCACAATTGCCACAACCCAAACCCCTAATGCCATAATCAGCCCTTGGCGAATCGTCATGCTCACAAAAACACCCAAAGCGATGAGAATAAACACACCGGCTAAGATTTCGATTAGGTTCTCACTAATCAGCGCAGCGCCAGTGATCACACCCGCCCAGGCGGAAATAAAACCAGATAGCGTCGATAGAAATAAAGCCACCAGCAAGAGAATCGTTGCCCAATGTTGCTGCAATCCCGCTTGGCAATAGCTAAAATTTGCCCCCGTCAGGATAGCATTGGTAAAATCTGTGCCTCGGATGTCGGCGTGGCTGAAGTTAGCACTGGCTAAGTCAGTTCTACCTCGAAACGAGCGACCTTGCAGGTTTTGACCGGAGTAGTCCTGAGCCATTATAACCTCCGAACGGATGGGGCAACTATAAGACAATGGGCGTTGGTGGTACAGAAAATTGTATTTAGCAACAGTTCGACTTGACCAACTCTTATGCTGTAGAATAAAGCATTTGGTGGAACAATTCATGAACCGCGCCTTACTTCGAGAAGACGCGGATTGGCAGAGGGAACCTGCTCCGAAGTCATGAATAGGGCATGAGTTGGTAAGGGATAATCACTGCTGGACGCTTCTCTAGTTCAGCTTAAATGTAGGAACTCAAGAATCTTTGGGAACTGGGTAATTCCAGGACACACCCTTACCAATGCCTTAAGAGACACAAACATTTACACGAGTGGAT
The DNA here is from genome assembly GCF_040223135.1 of Coleofasciculus sp. G3-WIS-01. Classification (NCBI taxonomy): domain Bacteria; kingdom Bacillati; phylum Cyanobacteriota; class Cyanophyceae; order Coleofasciculales; family Coleofasciculaceae; genus Coleofasciculus; species Coleofasciculus sp. G3-WIS-01. The sequence goes on along the minus strand of NZ_JAVJZI010000019.1, from coordinate 82,546 downwards.
TATCTCTATGAATCGTGTTGGTGTAGTTAGCAAAGAAGGAAAACCGCTAATGCCCACTAAACCATCCAGGGCTAGACGGTGGACGAAAGAGGGCAAAGCTGTCGGGAAATGGTCGGACTTGGGCATTTATTACGTTCAACTCACGACACCATCACGCTTAGTAGTGCAGCCGATTGTTGTTGGGGTAGATCCGGGAAAGTCATACTCTGGCGTCGGTGTCCAGTCGGCTAAATGTACCCTGCTGCAATTGCACCTTATTCTTCCGTTTGGTCGCGTTAAAAAGCGGATGGAAACTCGCGCTATGTTACGACGGTCTCGACGTTCTAGACGGATTAACCGGGACGTTCCGTTCAAGCAGGGGAACCATCGGCAGTGCCGTTTTGATAACCGCAAACAGTGCAAATTACCCCCATCCATTAAAGCCTCGTTTACTGGCTCTAACTCTCGCGGTTACACCCACTTTGGTAGCGTCAATATCACTCCCTCCCCGTTCAAAATAATCACCCGTCCTGGGGAAGTGAAGCGGGGAAAAGAGTACGGCTTTTTCCGTCGTCAATTGCACTTTGAAGTACCGGACAAGTCGGGGAGGAGGAAGCGCAAGGGTGGGACGATTACCCCGTTTGGTCTTAGAGTTGGTGACTTACTAAGAGCCGAAAAAGCCGGAAAAACTTACATTGGCTACGTCGGCGGGTTCACTACCGCTCTCCTCGTTGAACTAGAATAGCGATGGCTTATGCTCTTAGATAAAATGCCAGATGGTTTCACCCACAACGTTTCCTGGTTCCTGTTTTTCTCTCTTCCCCAATCACCTCTTCCCCATTTATCAATGAATCGTTCAAAAATTGTGGCAATTATTACTGGAGCCATTTCCATACTTCTGGCACTGGCATACCTTCTGTTGGTTCAGCTTTTGGACTTTCGCGGCGAAATGATTCCCGCCCCGGTAAGTCAGTTACCACAGATTATTGAAGTGATGAATTATGAACTATAAATCATGAATTCTCTGTTCCCCATTTCCGGTGCTATGACGAATTACGAATGACAAATGATATTAAACTCATTGCGGGCGCTTTAAATACTCTCTGGCAATTAGGGATTTTTTGTTAGAACATTTTGAAGATATACCCCAATCCCTGATTAACTTCCTGTGTTCGTCTTGACGGTTGGTATCAGTCGGTGTATCAGGGCGCACCGACGTGCGCCCCTACGAACCCCAATCATCGGGATTAGAGTCCACTTTTGAGGTATCTTTCAGGGGCATAACCACTCGTGCGATCGCGTCTTGAATAAATGCTTTAATAAATTCATCCCGACGGTTAAGCTGAAATTGCTGCTGCACAACTTCTGTCATCCCCCCATCACCCCAGTCTTGATCATGACGAAAGTATTCAATAAAACTCTTCCCAGCAATTCGGATTAAATACGCCGCCGTTACCCCTTGAATGGCTTTCCCAACTAAATAAGTAGCAATTTGAAATTGTAGCGCCCTTGACAAAATTTGTATTGCCCCTTGAACAATTCCCAAACTGGCTAAGGTTTTCCCCAGAGACAGCGCCAATTCTCTCCCCCGTTCCATATTCAGATCACAGCCGTAAACTCTACCAATTTCGACCACCATCTGGGCGTTAACCGCCGCCGTTGCTAATAAATCAACCACAGGTAACGGCGTAACCGCAATCACCCCAGCGCCAATCCACTGAAACCGTTCCACCACTTTCTCCGCCTGTCGCCGCCGTTGGTGATCAATCAAACGACGGGCGTCTTCACCTAAACGCTGAGACTGGAGTAAAATATTATCGGCAATCAAATCTTGCCCTTCAGCCCGTAGTACCGCAGCCAGACGGCGGATTAAGGGTATGATATCAGGGTCAGGTCGGAAGTCTTCCCCATTTTCTAATCGTACAGGTTGGGGATTGGCAGCAATGGCTACCACATCTGAAGCGGCAATAAACCCGCGCACCTGATGGCGTAACCGTGCCAGAATCGTTTCTTTATCAGTATCAGTATAGAGATCCACTTTATTCAGAACCAACAGCGATCGCTTACCAATATCAGCTAGACGACGTAACGGTTCATATTCCGACTGTCGCAAATCATTATCCACCACAAATAATAATAAATCAGCTTCCGTGGCAAGCTGTCGCGCCAGTTGTTCCCGTTGGGTACCCGCTACACCCGCTTCTAAAATACCGGGTGTATCAGTAATCAAAATCTGCCGTTCTATTCCCTTCAACTCTAGAGTATAAGTCTGCCCCTGATCCGTGGTTCCCATCGGTGCCCCCACTTGACCCACCATCTGCCCAATGAGAGCATTAACCAGGGACGTTTTCCCTGATGAACCCGTGCCAAAGATGACAACCAACAGTTCCCCACGGGCTAACGTCGCCTCAATCTCACGAGATCGACTCAACAGGGCTTGCTGGGCTACCTCATCTTGAATTTTCTGCACCTGCTGTCGCACTGCTTTTAGCGTTTCAGAAGCCGCTTCCGTTTTCTCCTGCGGTACTTTTGGTGTAGGGCGACGCCTGCGAGATGAGGATTTGGGGCGGCTGAATGTCCAGACGTAGTAGACAAACGTGGCAATTAACAGAACAAGTAGAATAATCAGCAATAAAACCAGCAAATTTGCCAGTAGAGGCGAATTTAACGACCAATAGAGTCGATTAATCGAATCAATCAACCACAGGATTAGCCCCAGAATGATACTGAGACCGATAATGAGCGTCAGTAGGCGGGGTAGGGGCATAATGGTTTAAGAAGGCTTCCGGGCAGAAGGCAGATGACAGAATGAAAATAGCTAGGATGCCAAGGAGAAGTTAAACCGCCTTGGGTTTCAACCCAAGGAACCAAAAGCTTGCATTCCTCTCACATACGACTGCATCCCTAGTTTTAGTCCATTTTAATAGACTTAAGCTTTTAGCGAAGGACTTGGTTATCTACTAAGAACTCAAGCCTAGAGTAGGGTGGGCAATGCCCACCAGCCTTAAGTCAGTTTTATTCGACCACCCAGAAACTGTAGGGGCACCATCCTTGCGCCGGAAAATGTAAGTAAGCCTCAGTTATCTACTAAGAACTCAAGCCTAGAGTAGAGGCATGACATGTCGTCCCCCTACAGATGGTGTAAAACTATTATCTATAGAGACATTCTTTACAGCCAAAAAACGATGAGTTTATTCAATCAAATTCTCGGTGCGATTAATAACCCCTCTCAGGAAGCCAGTTCCGGTCAATTAGCTGGGATTCTCGGTACCGTGCAAAACCTCAGCCAAAGTGCCAATGCTGACCCCTCCACGATTCAATCAGTTTTATCTATCGTTGGCAAATATGCTCGTCCAGCATTACAACAAAAGCGAGAAGCTGAAGGAGAACAGGGGACGCAATCTTTTATCAACCAATTCAGTGGTACAGGTGCTAGCAATCAAGCGGTCAACTTACTCTTTAGTACACCGCAAATCCAACAGTTAGTAGAGGAAGCAGAACAACGAACAGGACTCAATGCGGCAACCATTCAATCCCTGTTACCCATGCTAGTTCCCTTGGTGCTGAATTTACTCAAAACTGGCACCAATAACCAAAATCCAGAAGGATCGAATCCTGTGCTAAATTCATTCCTCGATGCGGATGGTGACGGCGATGTGGATATTGCTGATGCGATGCAAATGGCATCCCGTTATTTGAATCCTTAGTTTGTTTGTAGTAGGCACTTTAGTTCCTTAAAATGAATAGTAAGCTCAGATGAGGCTGGTGGGCATTGCCCACCCTACAATGCTAATCCATCTTTTTTAGGTGTGCCACGCCAGTAGGGACGTTGCTGGCAATGTCTCTACTTTTTTGATCAGTCAAAAGATGTAATATGCTTATATTAAAAAAGGAAACTCCACATTCACATTCCATCGCCGACCATCGTGAAGTAATAACGTAAGATGGGATGCCAAAAACTCAAATTGTAACCGTTGGTTCTCAAATTCAATCCACGCCTTGCGGAAATTCTGCCGCTTCAAATCACGAAAAGCAACAGTGACATGAGGCGAGAAGGGACGATTTTTAGAACGCTCATGAACGATACCGAGGGATTCTTCTAGATATTCCATTAAATCCTTTTGAATCGCGATCAGTTCTGGCGTTTTCAGAACGTTGACGTAAATAACACGAGGTTTAAACGCCCCAAACCCTTGCAGGGTAATGGAGACAGGTATCCTAGTTTGAGCAAAGGTTTTTAGAGATTCTTCGAGAACAGGTACGGCATCGGTTTCCCATGTAAAAGGGGGTTGCAGTGTAATATGGGGTGGCGATTTGAGGGCGGCTTTACTCTGGTAAACGTCAGCACAATGTTGCTTAATCTCCATAATCGAGTCTTGAATGGTTTGAGGAGGAAGCAGGGCAATAAAAAAGAGTTTTTTCATATTAAGTAAGAAAAATAGGTTTTCCTAGGAGCGGTTTTAGGGATTAATATTTGTTGTTTTTCCTAACTTGGCAATAACCCCGGACTCTCACCCCAATTGCCCAAAGGTTTATACAACCTGGATTGACCGTAGAAAAAGGCTGGCAAAACTATGTCAACATTCTGGGTTAGTCTAAAAATGCTCGAAACCCCATCTAGGCAAGGGTTTTGAGGAATAAGATTGTCAAACCTGTGAGACATTGGGGTTAAACTATGACAAAATGATATAATCCTCATTTTTGGGTTGATAGACTACAGCAAAAAGCAGAAGGCGCAAAGAGCTGGAGGTTTCTTGACCCATCCAATCCTTGATCAATATCTGTGCTGACGTAGATTTCGATTGTCATCTATTTTCTGAGCCCTTTGCTCCAACTGGAGTTACAGACATCAAATTAAACCGAATCGGCTGAGGGGCCAGAAACGGAAGCAAGCATGACCAATAATATTAGGTTGAGGCAAGAATCCCCAAACGTGAGAATCGTTGCTATTATTGCGATTATCTCCCATGACAAATAACTGACCTTCCGGAACTCGCACGGGTGCCATCTGATAGTTCGGTGGTTCGGCAATGTAAACTTCTTCTAGTGGCTTCCTATTAATATAGACCTTGCCATCTTGAATTTGTACGATTTGACCAGGTGTAGCAACGATCCGTTTAATAAAGGCTTGGTCTTTTGTATACCCCTGCATTTGCAGTTGAGGTGGTGGATCAAAGACAATGATGTCTCCGCTTACTGGGGGTTTGAAGTGGTAGGAGATTTTTTCCACAACCACGCGATCGCCGATGGTCAATGTCGGTATCATCGAGTCTGAGGGAATGTAGCGCGGTTCGGCAATAAATACTCGAATCAACAGCGCTAGGGCGAGTGCGATCGCAATAATTTGTAGATTTTCCCGGACTTGTTGCCAAAACTTCGATCTCGGCGATATAGATTGGGTTGATTGCGCTGCTACCGTTGACTGATTTGGTTTATCCACAGGTTTTGAAATCCCTCCCTTGGCAGACTGATTTTTTACCGTTTTGTTTAAAGTCATACAGGTTTGTACTAAAAATCGCTGGCTGTCACTTCTTACCAGCCGCCACAAAACTTTTGGCTTTCAGTCAAGATAACACGCTCTCTAGGTCTTTGATCGATGGGGGTACTGATTCGGGTAGCCTTCACGAGGCGATCGCGTTCTTGAACCTCGTCAGCTACCGTAATGGATACTCTCCTGCAGAAGCCTCTCATTTTTTTAATGATAGTGTAGTCCGAACATCCTACCTGCTGTTGGCAATTACGATACTATATCCCATTTCCTTAATTGTGTTATTGGTAGCAAACAGACAATAAATTAAGTTCTTAGCTAATAGATTAAGTTGCTTAAAACAGACTAATAGCTTCCCCCTTTGTAAAGAAAGAGGGGGATCTAAAAAGGGGACGCAATGGAAATCTGAAGTGGGACGGTAGGGGAATCCAGAAAGGACAAACAACATAAGAATAAATTTTTGCGCTAGCGTGAGAAGAGAAACATCTATTGGTTCTGTTCCCTGTGCTACTAGATAAACGTCCTATTCTATTTACAGGTTTCGTAGCTTGCCTAGTGGGTATATTGACCGCCTGCGCCAATAGTCCCACAGGTCAATCCTTAGAACGTTCCTTAGCCGTAGACCCCAACCTAGAGGATAATACCTCAATTTTGGGCAGTCAGACTAATGGGCAAACCTCTTCGGCGCAACTGCCAGAAGATTTCCCTACCGTAATTCCCCGCTATCCCGACGCTCAATTACAGAACGTTGAACCCCTAACTCGTTCAGATGACCAAGGTCAACGTACCATCTGGTCATCCACTGACCCTAGTAATGAGATTCAGGCATTTTACCGCAGGGCATTTGAATCAGGCAGTTGGCAGGTCATTTCTGAACCGAATCAGGAAGGAATCAATTCCTTTGTTGTGCGTCGGAATGATTTACAAGTCAGGATTTCTATTCCTCCGGATACTGCCATTAACGATACGCAAGAAACCCCAACCGAGGCAGAGACTGACCAAAATATCACAGAATTTGAGATTCAGTACATCCGCCGCAGTACCGAGACAGCCGCAGAACCCTCAGAGGCTTCAGAATCTTCAGAGAAAGTAACAGAGACTCCTCAATCCGTTGACTCGGTATCTGGTGAAGACCAGAACTTCACTGATTTCGATAACGTTCCCTCAGGATTGCGTCAGTATGTAGAAGACTTAGCCGCCTTAGGTGTTCTCACGTCTGACCCTTCTAGTGCTAACAATAAATCAGAGGATAGTGGTACATCATTTGCAGCCAACAAAATCATTACCCGCCGTCAGTATGCCCGTTGGCTCATTGATACCAATAATCGAATTTATGCGAATAGTCCGGGAAAACAAATCCGTTTAGCATCAGAAACAACTCAACCTGCATTCCAAGATGTGCCAGCCAGTGATCCTGATTTTGGCGCAATTCAGGGATTAGCTGAAGCGGGGTTAATTCCTAGTCCTTTGAGTGGTAATTCTACAGAAGTTCTGTTCCGCCCTGATGCACCCCTAACACGGGAAAATCTAGTTTTATGGAAAGTTCCGTTAGATATTCGTCAGGGGTTACCGTCAGCATCTCTGGATGCAGTGCAGCAAACCTGGGGATTCCAAGATGCTAGCAAGATTGACCCGAAGGCGTTGCGGGCAGTTTTGGCAGATTTTCAAAATGGGGAACAATCGATTATCCGTCGCGTTTTTGGGTACACTACTCTGTTTCAACCGAAAAAGCCAGTCACGCAAGCGGAATCCGCCGCCGCCCTTTGGTATTTTGGTTCTCAGGGTGAGGGAATATCGGCTAGTGAGGTTCTCCAGCAATCGAATTAGAATTAGCCTTGGGTTTAAACCCAAGGCTGAAAGCTTAAGTCGCCTAAAGACGACTGGATAGGAGTTGGGAGCATCCCAATTTGGCACGTTGGCTCTTTGAATGGGGCTGAAACCCTTGCAATTGCCTTACTTGAGGTAATGCTTTGTCCAAAACGGGATGCTCCCTAGGAGTTTAAGTCCATTTTAGAGTTTAACTATACCCAACCAGAACATATTGACTAAATGGAATATTATAATGGTTCGTCTGTAGGGGCGGGTTTCACTATTATCGTTTCGGGTTTACCCAGATGCAACTAAACCCGCCCCGACTTAGTGGTGTGGCACAGCTAAAATGGTGGAATAGATTGTAGGTTGGGTTGACGCAGGAAACCCAACGGAATTTAGGCTAAAGCCTTTACTACAAACCAAATCTTATCCGTCAACGATTCCGGAAAAGGAATTAAAAGTTTGAGTTTACACATGAATACGCCAACTGCTCAAGCAGCAATTTTAACCCTACAGCAACAGTTAATAGCAGCGAGAGCGAGTAGCGATCGCGTGGCGGAATGCGAAGCCCTAGGAAACTTGGGGATTGTCTATTATCAGGGGAAAAAATGGCACGAGGCGATCGCGACTTTTACCAATTACCTTAATCTGGCAAAAAAGCTAGGACATCAGTGGCAAGAAGGGATAGCCTACCTGCAAAAAACTGATCCTCATCCCCCATCGTTACCTACACCTTTTACCCCTCCACGCCCTTCCCTTCATCTGTCGAGATGAGGGCGCAAGCCTTGCGCCCCTACAGGAATGGTTCCCCAAAGGCGTGAATTATGTCCCCAACTGTCAACTCCTGCAACAAGCACAAAACCGCAACAGTACCGAATTTGAGCGTGCTATAAAAGCTCACGGTTAATCTATGGCACTTTAGAAAGTAAAGTGCAGTTTATTATCTCATTCTTCGGTAGCTTTATTTTGGCGTTTGTTGCCTTTAAGTTAGCCAAGTGGTGGATTAAGCGTCGGCGATTCAAACACCAATAAGTTATTGCATTTTAGTGTCACTAATTTTTGTTGGGTTTCCTACGTCAACCCAACTTACAACTATCCGACTATTAAATATTACGTCAATTTAACTTGTTAACTAAAAGCTGAATAATACATTATCTACCGACGAGTAATTTTCTCTAATTTTTCCTTCACCGCCAACTGAATTAACGAATACAACAAAATGATAAACCAAAACCCTGACAACGTAAACGCTGCAATTGCCCACCCTGTATGCGGCACTAATAATAATACCGTTCCCGCCAATAATGCAAACCCAGTCAAACAGGCATAAATCAAACTCTTAATCGCCAAATGAATTCGTTGTAAGGCGCGATCGCTCTCCAGGGAACGCACTCTCACTTGTAGTTCCCCTTGCTCGATTCGGGCTTCTAGGCGGCGAATTAACAATTCTGTGGAACTCGGTTTATTTAACCGATATTTAATAAAATCTCTGGCTTGTCTTGCCAGTTCTTTAACCACGTCTCCCCGCCCTTTAGCAACCGTTAAGTTTTTCACAAAAGGTTGACTAGCGGCTAATAAATTATATTCGGGATTTAAGGCACGAGCAATCCCATCCAGTGTGGTTAACGATTTTAAAATAAACGTCATTTGTGCGGGCAAGCGAAAGGGTTGCTGCTCAAACATCAAATACAATTCATTCCCCAATGCCTCAAATTCTCGCACATCGATTGGCTTTTCCCGAAACCGTTCTAAAATAAAGGCGACTAAGCGTTTAACCGGGGTCATATCCGGTTGTCGTTCAATTAACCCCATATATGTCAGAGTATCCACCACCTCATCCGTATCTTTCCGGAGAACAGCAAAAAAGGTTTTAATCATTTGGTCTCTGGCAATCGATTTTACCTCTGCCATCGTGCCAAAATCATAGAAAATAATACTGCCGTCCTGAGACACTGCCATATTCCCTGGATGCGGATCAGTCTGGAAAAAACCGTCTTCTAATAACTGTTTTAGATAACAACTAATTCCCCGTTGAATTATCTCATTAGTATTGATTTCGCAGGCTTCTAGGGTTTGGCGATCATCAATCTTGATACCGGGCATATATTCTAATGTGAGTATCTTCTTCGTCGTGTAGCGCCAATAAACCGTCGGCACCATAATCCCCGGATAATTATTAAAGTTTTCCCGAAACCGATCAGCATTTTTTCCTTCTTGGATATAGTCTACTTCTTGATAGAGCAAATCAAAAAATTCCCGATAAATTGCTTCAAGTTTATACTTCCTTACCCAAGGCAAATACCGATTAGTAAATCGCACCAATTCGTGTATTATCTTAAAATCTAAATTAAAAAGTCGTTCAATCCCCGGACGCTGCACCTTAACCACCACATCTTCCCCAGTATGCAGCCGTGCTTTGTGAACTTGACCCAAACTAGCCGCTGCCAGGGGAAAGGGGTCAAACTCCCGATATAATGCATGAATAGACTGACCCATTTCGGCTTCAATCACCGCGATCGCTTCCGCCCCACTAAATGCCGGAACCCGATCCTGTAAATGCCCCAATGCCTCGATGTATTCTAAGGGCAGTAAATCAGCACGAGTCGAGAGGGCTTGCCCAATTTTAATAAACGTTGGACCTAAATCCAGCAACGCCCCCACCAGCCACTGGGCGCGGCGATTTCGGTGATTGGGCGTATCATTGGCAATGGTTTTGTCCCACCACAAATAGAACATAAACTTCGCCGCCGACTGAAAAATGTCAATCTGGCGAGCCAGGGGCGAATAATTGCGTCGTTGCCAACGGGGTGGCTTGGGCGTAGCCTGGGTCAGCATTCTGCCTTTTGCATGTAATGAATGAGGAAACAGGAGCGAAGGACAAATGACAAATGACAAATGACAACTTACTCAGATTGTCTTTGTTGTGCTTGCTGTTGAGCCAGTTGGCTGTTTTGGCGATAAAGGATAACCCGATCTTGAGCTATTTGATAACGGGGATGCTCGGGATTAACAGTACTCATCAGAGTCGATGCTTTTTCCCACGCTGCTGCTATATCTAACCACTGAGCCGCTGTATTCGCCGTTTTCCCCGCCGCATCGGCTTGGATGGCTAGTCGGACAGCTTCAGCAAATGGATCAGAGGGTGTAGCTGCTGCTGAAGTTGAGGAAGGTTGGGGGGGAGGGGTTGGTTCTTTAGGAGTGGTACTGGCATTTAGTGTGGGAATTAGGCGATCATAAACCAACCAACCGGCTAAGAGTAAGAATAGGCTGACGCTCATACCACCAACAAGAGTGCGCCGGAAACGATGGTTTTCCTTAGGTTTGCGGGAGGATACCTTGGGAAGCTGAGTTTTCTTCCTCGGTTCAGCTTTAGGAGTGCGAAGTGCCTTTAGCCCTCGCTGAAGCAAGTTAGGCTTACTCAGCACGACTTCTTGAGACCACAACAGATGGTCTGGGTTACGGCTAATTTCTTCTAACCATAGCAATTGTTGCTCCTGCACAATGCGGCTGTTAATGTTTACCCGACGAATGGTACGCGGTGCAATGTCTTCCAGGATTTGTTGAATTTTCTTGACGAGTACGGAGCGCTCAAGGGGTTCGACTACAGGTGCTTCACACAACAGGTGTAACACGCCATCTGCAAAAACCGCTCGAGTTCTGACGCGAGCGTCGGCTAACTGTTGATTCAGAATTTGAATTATCGCCGCCACGCTGCCCTGATGAGCTTGTTTGGCGATATCATCCATCGAATCGTGCATATTTGGTTAAGCTATGGATTGGTAGCTATGGCTGACTTTTGTGACATCCTCCCACACCAAATCCAAGATTCTGCTGTGGGCTTCCAAGCTTCACAACTTGGATTTCCTGGTTTTTCCCTGGCGGGATTTCGACACTTACCTAGACTCAGACGAGTACATTTGAGTCCCCGGTAGACCGTCTGCACAGGCAGTTTCCATTCCCGCGAGCCGCGCGGTACTAGTTCGTTTGATTTGCGTTGGTTGTTGATGATCGAATTCGAGAATCAACTCATGGTGCAGCAATTTCAACTAGCGCGAGTGAGCATCTATATCGAAGTCCATGTCAATTTACAACAATGAGGTTGGGGAAGTCCAGTGTATGCCAACGCCAAATTAAAAATTATGGCGTGGGTCTTATTGCTCCCCCTTTCCCCCCACAACTAGATAATTTACATTCCGACTTCCTCAGAAACAAGATATCCCACTGACTTAACCGCGTCATTGGGAATGGGGCGGGACTCAGACCAAGGAACCAAGCCGAGCTGGGGTAGCTTAGCTGGGTTCTTTCTCGCCGGAAGATAATTTGGGTAGTGTATTTACAAAGGTTTACAATTAATAAAGGAAAATATTGTCCAAACTCGGAGGGTTTTCATGCTGCTCAAATCGACAACTCGTCACATTCGCATCTACGCTGCCGAGGTGCAAAACAGCCAATTAGTCGAGAGTAACAACGTCTTGACACTAGACGTTGACCCCGATAATGAATTTAATTGGAGTGAAGATGCCCTGCAAAAAATCTATCGTAAGTTTGATGAATTTGTCGAAGCCTATAGCGGAGAAGATTTGACCGAATACAATCTTCGCCGTATCGGCTCCGATTTAGAGCATTACATGCGATCGCTCCTGCAAAAGGGTGAGATTAGCTACAACCTGGAATGTCGGGCAATGAACTATAGCATGGGATTGCCGCAGGTTGTGTCTCAGGAGTCGTAAATTCAACCCTAACGCCAAGTGCGATTGCCTTGTTCATCGGTGCGTGCTTGGCGAATCACATCAGAAATTTCTTCCGCATCCTGAACATGGTGTAGAGCTTTTTCTTCCCCGTCTTCGTCTTTTACGGTGAAGTAAGTGGGGACTTCAATGTGATCACCGGTAATATCAGGAGCATCAACGGCGACTTTCTGTGCTTTTTGCTCTAGGGTTTGCTCCTCTGGCGAGACTTTATCGCCAGGATTGAGCGTATCATTGGTATCTGGGCGTTCTGGCTTATTCATAAGATCCTCGTACTTTGCCTGTCTAGTGTGATCATAAAAACTCTAGGGGGAGATTTACCTCTTTCTAGAGTGAGAATTGTTCTGTAGAAATTGTTTGAGGGTTAAACGCCTATTTTCCAAAAAACGACTCCAAAAACCTGGAATAAACTCATCCATCGTTTCGGCTAATGCCCACATTTCCAAGTTAATCATTTTGTACAACAGGTCATGGGAGTTCTCAATTTGCTCCATAAGCTGTTTAATTTCAACACTCGCAGGGGAGTTGAGCTCCTCAAAGGAGTGATCATCGGAGGTGTCATAATCGGGCATGGGCATGTCTGTTGGCATTGTGTTAAGCTGATCAGCAATACTCAGAAACTGAAGTCAACCGCTTCCTGGAGTGGGAATTTTCCGAACCAACTCCTCTAAGTCGCAAAAAAGTATTATAAATAAAGTTATTTTTTCCAATAGAGGCAACTGTTGTCTATCAAAGATCCCCTGAATCCTTGGAATTATAAACCGTGGTGGTGTCAGCCTTGGTCAATTCTCCTGACTGGAGTCGTAATCATCACGGGGAGTTGGGTTCTAGCCAAAACGCTCTGGATAACTGTGATAGTGACTACCCCCATTTTGATTTGGTGGTTTTACTTTTTATGGCTGTGGCCCCGTCTATTGCGACTCAGTAGCCTAGAGTTGATGAATCGCCAACCCGATCAAGAGTCAGAGTCTTGTGACGTACTTTGAAAGTCAATCAAAGATTAGACTTTCGGCTTCTCCTCTCCAAAAGGAAATTCGCGTTTTATAGTGAGGCGACGCCCAACCCCTTGTACACCATTATATTATGGCGATTCGGCAGAGCGTCAAATTGAAAATTATGACGTGAGGCTCCTCGCCTATTTAGCTGAAACCATTTATACCTCAGATAACTAAACGGCTTCTTGAATCAGACGCTAGAATTTGTAATCAGTAGGCTTATTTCGGTAATCCTAGAATAGAGATGCATCCCGATCGCGGCAGTACGACTTCAATCGCCAACTTATTACTAGCTAGACGTAGCCAAGAGTGTTTCCATGGACAATCCTGCAGCAACCCTTCACTGCCCTAACTACCGCTGTCAGGCTGCCAATCCCCCTGTCAACAAGTTCTGTCAGAACTGTCGCACGCCCCTGAAGCGGCGTTATCTGTGGGCGCTGGGATCGGGCATAGAAGCATATCAGCTCGAATCAATAATCGCCAACCGTTATGTGTTGGTCAATGAGCGGATTTTACTCGATACCAAACCAGCAACGCCACCGGATACCCCTCAAGAAATTCCGCCGGAGTTGTTGCCCTATTTGAGACTATCTCCCTATGGCTTACATATTCCCCAAGTATACGGGCGGCTGACAGGCAGTGGAGAACACCCAGGTTCACAGATCTGGCTATTGGAAGAAGCGCCAATTCAGGAAACCGATGCGGCTGGGTCTCAAGGACAACTATTTCCTCCCCTGAGTCTAGTCTGGAAAGAAGCACCAGCCATACGTCAACTCAACTGGTTGTGGCAAATCGCCAATCTGTGGCAACCCTTAAGCCATGAAGGGGTGGCGACAAGTTTGCTCAATCCCAATTGGCTGCGTCCAGAAGGCTCTATCCTGCATCTATTGGAACTCCAGGGGGATGGCGCACCGACGCTCAAACAACTCGGTCAGTGCTGGTCTCAATTCATTCCAGAAGCATCCTCGCCTGCTAGGCAGTTTTTAGACCAACTCTGTGATCAACTCATCCAAGGAAAAATTCGCACCGCCGAACAACTGGTGGGACTACTTGATCAGGCAATCAAAGACTGTGGACAATGGCAATCTCGTCGTTATCAGATTTTTACCAGTACAGATTCGGGTCCAGTTCGCCACCACAATGAAGATGCTTGTTACCCACCGATTGGACAACTACAGAATCCGTCAACGGATGAAAATGCCTTAGCCATCGTCTGTGACGGGATTGGCGGACATGAGGGCGGTGAAATTGCTTCGGGGTTAGCGATTAACATTTTGCGAGAGCAAGTGGAACGCCTCAATTTTGATCGTAACCACTGGAACCCAACCCACCTGACCCTGCAACTCGAACAAGCTGCCTGCGCCGCTAATGACGCCATCAGCCAGCAAAATGATAGTGAACATCGCTCTGAGCGACAGCGGATGGGTACAACCTTGGTCATGGCTCAAACCAGCGCCCATGAAATATACATCACTCATGTCGGAGACAGTCGCGTTTACTGGGTGACGCGCCAAGGTTGTCATCAAATTACCCAAGATGATGATCTAGCCTCCCGTGAAGTGCGATTGGGTTACACCTTTTACCGCTATGCTGTGCGACAGCCCAGCTCCGGTTCATTGATTCAGGCTTTGGGCATGGCATCGTCTACCACATTACATCCAACCACCCAGCGGTTTATCCTTGATCAAGATAGTGTATTTCTCCTCTGTTCCGATGGTCTGAGTGACCATGACCGAGTGGAACAATATTGGCAAACCGAAATTCTGCCCATTCTGGACGGGCAGGTTGATGTACCAACCGCCGCCAAGCATCTCATCGAGATTGCTAATCGGCAAAATGGTCATGATAATGTTACCTTGGCATTGATCTACTGTCAGGTAACGGCATCAGGGGACACAAAACCAACAGAACTGGCGCCGCCTCAACCGGAATCGTTGCCTTTGCCAATAACATCACAAATGCCCACGGTAGCCGCCATTGTGCCGTCCCAGCAGAAAACTAAACAATTGATCAGACCGAAGCGGCGTCCTTGGGGACTGCTATTAGCAATTGTTGTACTGTTAGTGGTGGGTGCAGGAATGGCTTACCTATTATTACCTCGGCGTTGGATACAAGGGTTTGTCAGCCAGAGTTCTAATTCTGATCCTCCAGTATCCGTGTCAGTTACTCCATCGCCAACGGCTAGTCCCACCTCTAGTCCAGAGAGGACTTCATCTGTGGAGAATCTGACGCTGATGCGAGTGACGCGCTCAACGGTTACCAATGCACAAGGACAAGATGTTCCGTTGCTACTGCGACTCCAACCGCCGGAGGAAAATACCTCACCGATTCGGTTAGTTCCTAGAGGGAGTGTGCTGCAAGTTATTAATCAATCGTCTGATTCCGGGGAAGAGGATTGGCTCAAATTGAGAGTGTGTTCGGCGGGAACAGAAAGTACTCAGACTCAGGCGGTACAGACAGCTGTTGAAGAGTCGGCTGATTCTACCCCAGAATCTTCTACCCGATCAGACGCCAAACGGCGCAGCAATATTTATCCTCTGGTTGAGCCAGGCGATCGGGGTTGGATCAAGGTTGCCAATATTCGCTCCAATTTTGACTTCAATTTCAACCCCACATTAGAACAAAGGGGTGTATGTGCAACGCCGCCTGAATCTGAGGCTTTAACGCCTTCCCTGAGTTCTCCGTAGGAACACGACATATCTGTAGGGGCACGACATGTCCTACCCCTACGGACATTTTGTGGGAGCCTGTCAACGCAAGTAGGTTGGGCCCTTGGAACGAAACCCAACGCTATCGCGCTTCGTGAATAATACGTGCAAACATGACACCTCGGTCATTTATGCCGCCGTTTTATAGCAGTAGACACATCGATTAGGACTTTCGTCACCATTGTAGAGACGCTTCAAAAGCGCGTCTCTACATAATGGCGCGTCTCTACATAAATGATGTGTCCTAACAGCTATGGCGGTTGCTATAACTAACAGTTTGGCTGAGTTTGTCCGGAAGAGCCAGAAATGCGGGTTAAAACCTACCCAAAATACACATATTGAATGAATTGTCAAGACCTCATTCAATCCGGTTCCCCTACACCCTACTCCCAAATCCGACTTGGCGACGTCCCAGGCAAAGTCATCAGAGCAACGATTAGACCAGACTATTGACAGATCCACGGCTGAAAGCGCATGGGCTTTAAACCATCGTGATCCGTGTACCATATTGTATAAGGATCAACTTGGCTACTCCCCAACTCCTGGCGACTCTCCTGTGCTGTCTGAGTTTGAACTGACCCTAAGACCTAGAATAGGGATCGCAGAGGACAGGGGACAAAAGTCGAGTCGGATTGATTCTGATTGGGTCTGTCACTCATCAAACACTGATAATGTTGCTCTACAGTTGGGCGTTGAATGTCTGATATCGAAACTCCTTGCCTCAGTTTAGCGATCGCACGTCTGTCTACGGCTGGGGCAGATAACTTTGCTGTGTGGGTGATTGAAGCTCCTTATCCTGGGGGTTATGTTCATCATGACTCAATTTGGTCTCCCACTCTGACTCAAACGTGGTTGGCGTGGCAACAAATGTTTTCTACAGGGAATTTGCCTCCCCTATTGCCCCTGCCTCATCCCTTGACACCTACACCAACATTATCGCCCCAGAGCGAAAACGCCACGACGCAGACGATTAGCTACGGCGGACGGCTAATGCAGCAGTTGGGAATAGATTTGTGGAATTGGCTATTTGCGGGTTCAATTCAAACAACATTGGCTGAAAGTCGCGGGATTGCTCGGGGACAAAATACATCCCTGCGCGTGCGCTTGGAAATTCGACATCCTGAGCTTATCCCCCTCCCCTGGGAAATTATGCAGGAAATGGCAGGTAAACCCGCTATTTCTCTGTCTACTCAACTGCTGTTTAGCCGCACGACGAGTAATGTTGACTCTCTCAAACCGCTAATCCGCCACGATCAAGCTCTGAATATCCTGCTCGTATTTGGACAAGATGTCCACCGCTCCAGTGGTAACCATTCAGCTGCCAGCCTCCAGCTTGAACAAGAAGCAAGGGTTTTAGAGAATGTTTTCCAATCCTGTCAAAAGTTCAACCCCACAGCCGTTCCCTGCTTTGTTGAAAAGCTCATACAGCCAACACCTGCTGATTTAATTGCTGCCTTGGACACAGGAGGTTATAATATCATTTTTTATGCCGGTCATGGTGAACCGGCTCCCGATGGAGGTTTACTCTTTTTAAGTCCAGACGCCACCATCAATGGCACAGAATTGGCTCAAGTCTTGGTTCGTAATCAAGTGACCTTGGCGGTATTCAATACCTGTTGGGGCGCTCAACCGGATCAGGTGGGAGGTCAAACGATTCCCCGGAGTAGCTTAGCTGAGGTGTTAATTCACCATGGTGTACCCGCCGTTTTGGGTATGCGCGACTCCATTGCCGATCACGAAGCCTTAAGTTTTATCCAAAGTCTTGCCCAAGCCCTAGCTGCCCGGATGCCTATTGATCAAGCTGTCGCTGTTGCTAGACAACAATTACTCACGCTCTACAAGTTCAACCAACCGGCTTGGACGTTACCTGTGCTTTACATGCATCCGGAGTTCCCAGGACAGTTGATTGCTTCCTTAGAAGAAGGGATTACTGAGCTTCCCCCTATGCCCAGCCACTGGAATGGCGTACAAACCCCCACAGCTTGCTTACGTTCCTTGAACTCAACGGGTAAAGTTTGGCGAATTCGCGGTGGGCTGATGCGTGTGGGACGCGGACAGGAGAATGATTTGGTTTTGGATGAGGAAATGTGGGTTAGCTATAAACATGCAGAAATTATCTGTCGCGATACCTTCACCCATCCCGAACAAATCCCGACTTACTTCCTGCGTGATTTTTCTCGCAACGGCACTCATATTTTACGAGCAGATGGGTGGCAGAGAATCCACCATCAGGAAGTGCCATTGGAGTCGGGTAGCCAGCTAAAATTTGGCAGTACTCAAAGTCAAACCCTGGAGTTTATTATTGAAAACATTTAATCCAAAAACTTAACAAATCTTAGAATCACAGGGATTCAAGCCGAGGGTCACAGAGGTAAATTCAACCGTTCCCACAATTGCGCCAATTATCGGCACCAACCTTAATTTTCTGAATGATTACGGAACATTCGAGAGTGCTGATGTAGCTATTCCTATCAATTTTCATCTACACCAAAGATCACAGAAGGGGTATTATGACCAGTCAACATAAACCATACCAAAATTATCAAGATGCTTTGACTCAAGCCCAAGGAGAACTCATAGAAGTACTTTGGCAACCCGACGACAATTGTTATCCCTGGAATCCCGCTGAACCTGAAGCCCAAGACTATTTGGCAGATCTGGAAGCGGGATTTTCTCTGGATGCTTGTCAAACAGCGGCGGAAATTACCTCAGGCTCACAAACCCTATTCAATCGCTTGCACCAGTGCTGGACATCTCTGACGCCCTCAGATTCTTCAGGTTCAGCATCTGTAAAGCGGTCATTGGCTCAACGGTTTTCCGGCGTTCCGGCATCTTGGTTGGACGCGATCGCCGATCAAGCTCAACAGGCGTTGTCCATGAACCAGTCATTCGCCGATAAGCTTGTTTTATGCGTTAAACCGTTATTGCCGAACTGGAGTGAAGATGATCTGTTAATTTTTGCCCGTCCGTGGGCTTACTCTATGCGAGGCAATCAAGAGTTTGGCACTGTTGGCTCAGTCAAATGGTCTGAATTATCGCCCATTGAGCAGGTGCGCTTAAGTTTAGCTATTGCCCATTATACTCTCACGCAACTGGACAACGATCCTGAGGACAATTAATTACCGGGTTCAATTGTCTTATGGTAGAGGTGGGCGGGAGCAGTGATCACTGAGTAAGAAAACCCGCCCAAGCGTCAAAACCAGGCTCCAGGTCAAATCACAGATTTGGCTTTTCGCCTTAACTAAAAGGCGGCAACAGAGGCAGCAAGAGGGTAATGAAATAGTACACTAAGGGAGCCGTAAAAACATAGCTGTCTGTGCGGTCTAAAATACCACCGTGACCAGGAATTAATTGTCCTGAATCCTTGACACCTGCATCTCGTTTCATCATTGATTCGGTTAAGTCTCCCAAAAGGCTAGCCACCCCAATTAAGGTGCCGAAAACAAATCCACTGAGTTGCCAATTCGACCATTGCAGATACCAAGCCCCAGCCATAGCCACTGCTCCACTAGCGCAAAGCCCAAAAATTGCGCCTTCTACTGTCTTTTTGGGACTAATACTCGAAAGGGGAGTTCGACCAAAAAACTTGCCAAAACTATACGCACCAATATCGGCTGCCCAAATACAGCCAAAGGCGAGTAGAGTAACCGTTAAACCTTGGGACAGAACCGTTAGGTTAGTCCAAGGGTGAAGCCAAGAGCCATTGAAGGAGAAACTATTGATGCTAGCTGTAGCATTCAGTGGCAATGAAACCCCTCCATCTAAGCCAACACGCAATCGTATCCAGTAGCTAGGCAGATAACCGCCATAGAGTAATCCCAAAATCGAAGCGGCAATATCCGCAATCGTCGCCATTTTGGGTTGAAAGAGCAGGTAAAAACAAATCAAGGTTCCGGCGATGGGAAAGGCAGCATCCGTAAGATTAGAGTTAAGGGCGGCTGTCACCAATAAAAGCTGACTCACAACTAACGTCGTTTTAGCCGCAGGCGCAATTCCTTTTGCCTGAACCAGTTGAAAATATTCCAATTGACCCAAATAGACGATGACACACAGGCCGAGGGTAAAATACCATCCTCCCGCTACAATCATCCCCATCGCTAGGGTAATCGCTACAATTCCACTAAAAATTCGAGACCAGGGCATAGAACTTTGGTTGACACAAGACAGTCTCAATTAACTGTCTAGATGAAACTATTACATTAAGATTAACAATCTGGCAGCACTCGCAGTTAGTCAATTTGAGGATGGGTAGGTGCGAGTTATCAACTTTCAACTACCCCAACTTACTCAGCTTCGCCTTGAGGCGTCGCTTCGCGCTCAGTTGGGGATTGCATCTGTAGTCCACCTCAACTGCGAGTACCTGGAGAGGCGCTCACCTTTGGCTTCGTCCGACGACGCATCAGGGACGGCTGAAAAACGCCCCGTACTCTCCCAGTCTTGCCGAGAGAGCAACACTCTAAGCGCAACATTCCTGGCACCAACCAAATCGGCATGGAGAGTATAACTGCATTGCTGGCATACAAAAGTTAAACCCTTGTTGGGTCTATTTTCTTTAGATGTATGACCGCAGCACGGACAAGCCACAGAAGTGTAATGAGCATCTACTTTTACAGCCAAACTACCAGACAACACAGCCTTATAATCAATGAAGCTGTGTAATTCGGCAAAAGACCAATGAGCCTTGTTCCTGTTAGCTTTGCGTTGTTTTTTGGATGCTTTTTTTCCGGTTTTATTGGGTCTTGTCCGTTCTCGAATGTGAGTTAAATTTTCTAACCCAATTAGCGTACCATCCGTTACGACTTGTTTGGCTTTTGCAGTGATTCGTGTCAGCAATAAACCGTCTCTCCCGTCCAGACAATGCAACCAATCTACGAGTTGCACTGCGGGTGCCTTTACGCTGCAAAGACTTTCTCGCTCTAACATAACCAGAAGCCTTATGTCTCACTTGTTTGCCACTGAAAAACTGAGTCTTATTGCGAGTGTCTGCGGCAACGGCAATATAACGTTGTCCAACATCCACGCCCATGACTCTATTGATATCGGTTGGTTTTAGCTCTGGTACTTCTACCTCTATGCTCACCAACAAGTAGTAAGTTTTGGTGGCGCGGGAGTACCAAAGCTTTGCTGCCCCGATTTTAGCTACTCCAGACTTAATCATTTCAAGGTGCTTGGAGTAGCCATGATAATTTACCTTGAGCCGACCATTTAAAGTGATGACACTCACTTTTTGGTCTTTAACAAATGAGTAGTCGCGTTGGTAATTTAATGTGCAGGTACGAGAAACATACTTGGGTGGTTTATCCAATCCCTTGTATCGTTTCTTGGTACGACCCGCCTTAATTGCCTCCTGGTTTTGTTTAAGTTTTGTCCGTAATGACTTGTAGGTTGCCCCAACTTGACGAGGAACATTGCAAGCCATTTGCGAAGGAAGCTTAAATTGCTCTCGCAGGGTGTAGTAAACTTCCTTCTGGAGCTTGGTGCCGTTGTAGGTTTTGCCCATCTCAAAAGCCACACCGGACGTGTAATTGAGTGCATCCCTATATGCCAAAGAAATCACCCGAAGCTGTTCTTTTTGCTCCTGGGTGACTTCTAGTTTTAATTTGGCGGTTAGAGTTTGCTGCATGATGACTTCACTCTTGTTTATTTCAGTGTGTGGAAGGTTAAGAATCCAACTTCTCCCCACTGAGGATAAACATGGGATTAACAGCGGCAAAGATTTGATGAGTGCCTCGGGTCTCCAAGCGATTGATTGAGGATTGCACAACCTCGATATTGCGGGCTTGTAACTCAGCCAATCCTTCTGAGAGGGTATAAAGACTCTCTAGATTACTAGCTGTGGCAACAATCCGACCTTGGGGTTCTAAGTAATGCCAGACTTCCTTAAGAATTTCTTTAATCGGGCGTCCTCCCTCAATGCAGGCTCTATGGGGTTTTCCCGGTAAATCTGGGAGACATTCCGGCGCCGAGCCTTCGATAACGTCAACATTCTCAATGCCGAAGCGGGAGCAGTTGCGTCGAATCAGGTTCGCCACATCTTCATCCCGTTCTACTGCCACAATTTTACCGTGAGGAGAAAGTAATCCGGTTTCCACAGCAATCGTACCTGTACCTGCACCGATATCCCAGAGCAAGGAATGGGATTCTAGGCGCAATGCGGAAATAATCAGTAAGCGTGCTTCTCGCTTAGTCAGGGGAATACCGGGCAAGCGCTCGAATAAATCATCGGGAATACCAGGAGTGGTATAGTTCCATAAGGGAGAAGACATTCTGTTCGTCCTTGGTCATTAGTCCTTACTGTATAACAACGTTGACGCTGTTTAAGCTAGGGTCACTACACCCAGTAATATAGCCGCCAAAATGCTGAACCTGTCGCAGGTATTCAACCGTAGCTGACGCGATCGCAAATCCTGGAATTAAAACGGGAATACCAGGGGGATAGGGACAAACCCATTCAGCACTAATTTTACCTACGCTTTGTTCTAGAGGTAACCGTTCTTTCGGGGCAAAAAAGGCGTCGCGAGGGGACATCGACGGTTCCAGGATTAACCCGGAAACCATTCCCGGTTGGTATAAATTCTGCCTAGGGCGAGAATCGGGACGACAATAGCGCTGGCTTAAGTGGGCAAAGGCTTGGACTAACTGCTGAATATCATCAGTGGTGTTTCCTAAACTGATGATAAACGTCAGATGTTGGAATGTCGGTAACTCGGCGGTGACACCCAACTTTTCACAAAAAATTTCATCGGCTTCAAACCCACTGAGCCCTAACGCTGTAACCTTCACCGTCAGCCGGGTAGGATCTAGGGTAAAACAGCCTGGAGTGTTTGTGGCGTCTAAAACCGATAATCCAGGAATTTGCTGAATCTGTTCTCTCGCCACCTCCGCCAGCCCTAGAGTGCGGCTGAGCAGCTTTTCCCCATACAGCACCATTTGTTGTCGTGCGGCGTCTAGAGAGGCTAAGAGGAGGGCGCTGGGACTGGTAGACTGGACAAGCTGTAGGGCTTGATTCAATCGTTCAGGATCGATGCGATCACCTTTAATGTGCAGCATTGAGGCTTGGGTCATAGCTGCCAAAACCTTATGGGTGGATTGTATGGTTAAATCAGCCCCGGCTGAGATTGCACTGGGAGGCAAATCAGGGTGAAAGGTCAGGTGCGCCCCGTGCGCCTCATCAACCAGCAAAGGGATATTGTAGTGATGTACCCGTTGTGCGATCGCGTGGATATCGCCGCACACGCCATGATAGGTCGGATAAAGCAGCATCACCGCTTTGGCATCCGGATGTTGCTTGAGGGCTTGGGTAACGGCGTCTGGAGTAATGCTGTGTGCCAAATCCCCTGACGGATCATACTCTGGGGTAATAAAAATCGGACTCGCACCAGACACAACCAAACCTGCGATCGCGGATTGATGACTATTGCGAGGCAAAATTAGCTTATCTCCTGTACCGCAAGTGGCTAAAATTGCCGCGATTACCCCACAGGTTGAGCCATTAACCAGAAACCACGTTTTATCTGCACCAAACGCCGCCGCCGCTAACTCTTGCGCCTCCTGAATCACTCCTGAAGGGGCAAATAAGTTATCAAAATCGGGCAATTCAGGTAGATCACTCTCAAAGACTGATTTTCCCCAGAGGTTCACCAGCCGATCAGATATACCTTTTCCCCGCTTATGACCTGGGGCGTAAAACGGCGCGTGAGGGCGTCCAGCACAGGCTTGTAAGGCATCGAGTATGGGGATAGTCCTTTGTCCTTCGTCTTTTGTCATTTGTCATTTGTCCTTACTCTGCCATCGAGGGTCAGCAACTGTAACCTAATTCCTACTCAGCTCTACTCATCCCTACCCATCTTTAAGTAGGGATGATGTAAGTTGATCAACAAACTCCCTGAGTCGCTCTTGCCAGTCAGGGATTGCTTTTAGTTTTTCCTTTTGCCCTTCATATCCCCTGAAAGCGATTACCCCTTTGTCCAATGGCTTCTTTAGCTGTTTTTTCGCTCCTAGTTTGTTTCCTTTTTGAAAAGGCATTTTCAATTCTGTATATGTCTGTTAACATACATATAATAACTTAAACTGACAAACAAGTGCTTCTAGGATTTAAGACAGAATTAAGACTGAACAACAAACAGCGAACGGCATTAGCCAAACACGCGGGTGTTGCCAGACACTCATGGAATTGGGGACTAAGCTTAACCAAGCAGATACTTAACCATAATCGGGATACAAGAGAGGATAAAATCAAGTTTCCGACAGCGATTGACCTGCACAAGTGGCTAGTGGCACTGGTCAAGCCCATCTACCCTTGGTACTATGAGGTGAGCAAATGCGCCCCTCAGTATGCTTTGAGGCAGTTATCTGAAGCCTGGAAACGGACATTCAAAAAAACAAGTAAGCCACCTCGATTTAAGAAAAAAGGACGGGATGACAGTTTCACTCTGGACGGGGCAATCAAACTTGACCATTTTAAAATTAGAGTCCCGGTTATTGGTTGGTTGAGGACATATGAACGGCTACCTGTCTGTTTTCAACCCAAATCTGTGACCATTTCCAGGACGGCTGACCGATGGTTCATCAGTTTTAAGTTGGAATATGAGCCAATCAACCGCCCCAAACCCTATCCCGTAGTGGGAGTTGATTTAGGCATAAAGGCGCTAGCCGTTCTATCTACAGGTATCGTGGTAGAAGGGGCTAAGAGCTATCCCAAGTACGAGAAAAAGCTCTCGCGTATGCAATGGTTAAACCGTCATAAACAAATCGGTTCATCTAATTGGAAAAAAGCCCAAATCAAAATAGCCCGTTTACACCGGAAAATAGCCAATATCCGTAAAGACACGCTGCATAAACTCACCTCCTATTTAGCCCAAAACCACAGCCGGATAGGAATAGAAAACCTGAATGTATCCGGGATGATGGCTAACCACAAACTAGCTAAAGCTATTCAGGATATGGGCTTCCATGAGTTCAAGCGCCAGTTAGAGTACAAGTGCCAGTTGTATGGGTCAACCTTGGTTGCAGTAGACCAGTGGTATCCTTCAACCAAGACCTGTTCCCAGTGCCATACTGTCAAAGACTCAATGCCCTTATCTGAGCGAGTTTTCCAGTGTGACAACTGCGGGTTTGAGTGCGACAGAGACTTGAACGCATCGCTCAATTTAGAGCAAGCCGCCAGTTAGGTGGGGGAGAGCCTGTGGACTGGTTGAGTGCCGACACCGAAGCGAGTGAAGCAGGAAGTAAGCATCAAGCTAAGTTTGACTACGGTTGATTAGCTTTGATTCGGTCTTATGTAACGGTCTTCAAGGGTCACGCGCCATGCCATCGAGGGTCTTCAAAACTCAAAACTCAAAACTCAAAACTCAAAAATTACTCCCTTAATGTTGTAATATAAAGTATTTGGGTAAAAATTAGTCAGGTACACAAGGAAGTTCTATGTCGCGATATCGAGGTCCGCGCCTGCGGATTGTCCGTCGTCTGGGCGATCTGCCCGGTTTGACTCGCAAATCCCCCCGTCGTTCATACCCACCCGGTCAACATGGTCAAGCTCGCCGGAAGCGGTCAGAATATGCGATTCGATTGGAAGAAAAACAGAAACTCCGCTACAACTACGGAGTCACAGAAAAGCAATTGCTTCGCTATGTTCGCAAAGCACGTAGGGCAACGGGTTCCACGGGTCAAGCGTTGCTAGAACTGCTAGAAATGCGACTGGATAACACCGTATTTCGTTTAGGAATGGCAGGTACTATTCCAGGTGCGCGTCAGCTTGTGAATCACGGTCATGTGACGGTCAATGGTAGGGAAGTGAATATCGCTAGCTACCAATGCCGTCCCGGTGATGTGATTATGGTTAAAGATAATGAGCGCTCTCGGGGTTTGGTGGCAAAAAATCTGGAATACCCCGGATTGGCAAATCTACCGAGCCATTTAGAGTTTGACAAGAAAACATTCACGGGTAAGGTCAATGGTGTGATTGAGCGTGAGTGGGTCGCTCTGCAAATTAACGAACTGCTGGTGGTTGAGTTCTATTCACGGAAAGCGTAGATTGGTCATTGGTCATTGGTCATTGGTCATTGGTTAATGCTTGATCACGTAAAAAACGTTGGTCACATTCACTACCAAGAAAAAACAAAGGACAAATGACGAATGACGATGACTATCCACCAATTTGTGACATGGTGCGAGTGTAGTAACCATCAGTGCCAGAGTCTCGCTGTTTAAAGTTGATATCTGGTTTAATCGCTAGTAACTGCTGCACTCGCGCTCTTAACTGGGCGAGATCAACGCCGCTACGCAGAGCGCTTTTTAAGTCAATCTGACCCGTTTCATTGAGTAAACAGGGGCGCAACCACCCATCAGCGGAGAGGCGCATCCGGTTACAGCGATCGCAAAAACATTCGGACATCTGACTGATAAAGCCGAGAGTCCCCAAGGCATTAGGAATCTGGAATACATCAGCCGGTCCATTTCCGCGCACATTTGACTCAACTAAGCCCCAGCGATCGCGGATTTGCTGGCGTAGTTCCTCAGAAGGAATCCAGGCGCGATCGTTAAATAATTCAGGATTGCCAATGGGCATAAACTCAATAAAGCGAATGTGCCAATGGCGCTCAAGGGTAAGTGCGGCTAAATCCAGGACTTCTGAGTCATTCACCCCTGGAATAACGACGATATTCAATTTCAGCGGATCAAACCCAACCCGATGTGCCGCCTGAATTCCGTCCCAAGTTTGCCGCCAGCGCGATCGCCCCCGATTCCCGATAATTTTGTCAAAGGTATCAGGATTGAGAGAGTCCAAGCTAATATTAATCCGCCGCAATCCCGCATCATACAAGTCTTGTGCCATGCCTGCGAGTAAAAAGGCATTCGTTGTCATCGCTAAATCTTCGGTTTGATCCAGTGCAGCAATTTCTCTGACCAACTCTACCACCCCTGGACGCAGTAGCGGTTCTCCACCCGTCAGGCGAAACTTTCTAAACCCCACCGGGATAAACACCTCTTTCAATAGCGTCAGCAGCTCCTCATGGGTGAGGAGTTCCTGTTGCAGGATATAGTCAAGTTCTGACCCGTCCGGCATACAGTAGTGACAGCGGAAGTTACAGCGGTCAATGAGGCTAATCCGGAGATAATCGACAGTGTTCATTATATTTTCTAGTTATCGTACAAGACTCCAGGGGCGAAAACTGCCAATATAATTCCCTCTCCCCCATCGATAAGCGGCTATTGTTCTATGATAGGTATCTTCAACTCATCGGAAGCTAAGGATTATGTATTCAATGCATAGAGCAGAACAAAAACTAAATTGGCACAATCCTGGCACACCTATCCTGTCGGTGTATGTAACTATTAACATGTGAACGTTGAGGCGCATCACTCCTATGTTAGGCAAGTTATTGGATGGTCGTTACCAAGTCAACCAAGTCCTCGGTGCAGGAGGATTTGGTCGCACGTACCTGGCACAAGATACCCGGCGTCCCGGTAGCCCGATTTGTGTGGTCAAACACCTTCAGCCGGCTAATCGTGACCCCAATTTCTTAGAAACTGCCCGACGCCTGTTCAACAGCGAAGCAGAAACCCTAGAAGTGCTGGGCAATCATGACCAGATCCCGCGTCTGCTTGCCTACTTTGAAGAAGACCAAGAATTTTATCTGGTTCAGGAATATATTGAAGGGCATCCCCTCAGCAAAGAGTTGATACCGGGTCAACCGTGGGATGAGACGCGAGTTATTGCTCTGCTGCAAGAACTCTTAGAGGTTTTAGAGTTTATTCATAATCGTGGCGTGATTCACCGGGATCTTAAGCCAGATAACTTAATTCGGCGTAATTTAGATAAAAAGTTAGTCTTATTGGACTTTGGGGCGGTTAAGCAAATCCGGACTCAACTGGCGACTTCTCAGATGCAGATGAGCAATACGGTTGCTGTGGGGACTCCGGGTTATATGTCCAGCGAACAGGCTTTGGGTCAACCGCGTCCCACCAGCGATATTTACGCCTTGGGAATTATTGGTATCCAGGCAATTACGGGTCGTATGCCTGCCGAATTGCAGGAAGATTTAAATACAGGCGAACTGATCTGGCAGCATTTTGCACCCGTGAGTCCAGGGTTGAAGAATATCCTGACCCGGATGGTGCGCTATCATTTCAAAGACCGCTACCAGTCAGCCACAGAAGCCTTGCAAGCGGTGCGATCGCTCACAGCCTCCCCTTCTACTCCGTACAGTCAGCAGATTCCGCCTTCTAGACCAACGCCACAACCCACACCCCTATCGGAACAAGGCACTCTGGCAGTTTCCCCAGCAGCACCACCTCGACAACCTGCCCCTCCTCCCCCTCCTCGCCCTCCTGAACCCACACCCCCATCTGAACCGAACCGCGCCCCATTAGTCATTGGTATTGGTTTAGCCGTGGCTATGGCAGCCGCAGGCATGGCGTATGGCATTCGTCAGGGTTTATCCGGTCAAGGAGTGGCACGAGGGAATTGTACGGTGACGGCTCAAACCTTGAACGTGCGGTCAAACCCCAATGCAGCGGTTGTTGGCACGGTTAATAAAGGCACAAACTTATCCCTAACTGGCACCAAGCAAGGGGATTGGGTGGAAATTCGTTCACCGAAACAAGGGTGGGTTTTTGGGCAGTATATCGATTGTGCCTCTGTGGATACCATTGCTGAACAACCTGCTAGCCCTACCCCAGAAGAAACTCAACCAAGTCCGACTCCAGTTGAGGCAAAACCCAGTCCCACCCCCGCCGAAAAACCAACTCCAACCCCGCAAAAATCCCCCGATCAACCCAAACCCGATAATGGGGCAAAGGTCTTGACAGAAGCGTCAGAAGAGTATCAACAGGGTAACTTAGATCGAGCGATCGCGGCGGCTCAATCGGTTCTCCCCAGTAGTCCGGCGTTTGAGGATGCTCAAAAGAAAATCGAGACTTGGCAAAAGGAATGGTCAGACGCTAAAACCAAATTCGATAAGATTGAGCAAGCCTACAATGAAGGGCGCTATGTTGATGTGATCATTTATGCCGCAGACAGCGATTTTCCGGAACAACGCTATTGGCGAGAAAAGTTGAATGAATTAGTGCGCCAAGCTACCCAGCGTAAAAATCAAGGGGATACAAATCAGCAAACCCCGCCGTCATCCGAACAGTCAAATCCCCAAAACCCTAAACCGGACACACAACAACCCGTTCAACCCTCACCTAAACCCACAGGGGACAATTCAGTGCCAATTTGTGAACCGGAAGCCGAAGAAGCCTGTTGATATAGCAGTAGACACATCGATTAGGACTTTCCGAACAGTGGTAGAGACGTTGCATGGAACGTCTCTACACGCAATTTTTCAGTTGCTCTACGTGGGTTTGATGTAGCTCTGTTAGTTCGCGCAGGCGGACGAAAGTTTGTGTAGCTGCTATTTCCTTTTCAACAGGGCTAAGAATAATACATTGGTGGGTTACGGCGGATATCTAATTAAAGGATTGGTTTTGTTCATTTAATTCCGCCTAACCCACCCTACTAGCTACTAGCGTGGCACACCTAAAATGGTGGATTAGTATTGTAGGGGCGCACGGTGTGCGCCCAATTTCACCGTCAAATCTATTCCACAATTTTAGCTGTGTCAGTCCACTACACCCAATACTGCTCGGATAAGCCTTGAGTACAAGGGCAGGTAGGTTGGTTTGAGGTAACGAAACCCAACGTTTTACTGGGTTTGTTGGGTAACGCTTGCGCTCTACCCAACAAACAATTTTTCTTAACCGAGCAGTATTGACCCTACACCTGTATAGTGTTTGTTCTCATTCTCTTAACTACCAAGGATTTCCCACCAGGGTAAACGCACTCCAATAATAAGGATGAGTTAAATTAAGATCACCTTGGTTTAGTAATTCCTCTGGTAAGGAAACCCTAACAGATGGCGTGACTAATTCATCTCCGTCTAATTTAACTTCCCCCCGCATCATTGCCAGTTGTGCTTGTCGCAAGGCTTCAGCTTTAATTGGGGCTTGTTTTAACTGTTGATAAAATGTGGTCATCAGTCCTAATGTCCCAGTATCACTGACATACCAGAGACTACCCAATGCCGATTTTACCCCAGCTTGTACCGCTAATCCGGTAAATCCTAACTCCGCTTGTTCATCCCCTAAAGCTGAACGACAGGCACTCAATACCATCAGTTCGACTGGGGGATTATCTAATTGCAACTCTCGCAACTTATCTAGGGTTAATCGAGTATTCCAAAACTGAATATAGGAGTTATTTGGTTTTCCCGGTTTAAATTCTCCATGGGTAGCGAGATGGAGAATACCAAACGGTTGATTAGCGCGGGCTTGTTTGAGATTTTCTAGGGTAAAGGTTTGGTTAAGAAAGGACGTACCTGACCACAACTGATTGGTAATCATCGATAACTCTTTGGGGACAGCAGGTAAAGGGTCTTGTTCCTCAAACTGAGACGCGCCCATGGCTAATATATCAGCATTTCGGATATCCACATACCGGGTATCGGTGAGGCTAAAACTGGGCATTAACCCCACGCTGTAGTTCTCGATAATAAATTGGTTTCCGTCATAAAGTGTAGCGATGGGGAGGGAACGCAAGCCACTATCCATAACGAAGCTAAGATTATTAATTTGTTGGGCTTGTAATTCTTCTGCGATGGGGGAAATTAACCAATCATAAAGTTGTTGTGCAGACGGTTTATAAGGACGAGGAATACGAACATCGGTGACAGCGCGACGTAATTGTTGCACTTGTTGCAGAACTTTCTCTCGTGTTGCGCCCGGTACGGGACGACGAATTACGTCTCCAGAGGCGGTAACTAGGACGAGTTCTAGTTGGTCAGTGGGTTGAGGATTGGGGTTACTGGAAAGTTGTTGGCGTTGAGGGGTGGAAGCATTAAATTGCCAGAGGATTTCGGTTTTGTCTTTGGGATTGGGTTTTTCGGGGGTGGGGGTTTGGGGTTTAAAGAAGGCGTAAATTAGGGCAGGTTTTATGCCAGTTTGTTGTTCAATTTGACCCAGTGTTGTTTGCACTTGTTCAGGCGTAGCCGTGGGGGTATTACTAATCCCTAGGTAACTTTCATAAGCATTTGTGAAATTGCCTTCTTGTTGAGTCAGTTCAGCTTCAGCCGTTGGGGTGGTAGTGTTGGTTGTGGATGAGACAGCGACTGGACTACTTTCGTCTGAAATGCTATCTTCCTCGGCAGATTCATTACTCTCAGTCGGTTGAGTGAGATCAACTGGATTTATCGGCGGTTCATCAATGGTAGTGGTGGGAATATCACCGCGAATAATCGCAATATTTCCTTCTCGGTGAGTTAGGGGAAAGGAACGCGGCGGGATAATACTAATGTCTCCGCTGGTGAGAACGCCAGCCGTACCATTAATTTCTGCATCACCGACTTTAAACGGTGTGAGTGCGTCACCCCCATGGCGAATGGTAATATCTCCTCCACCGTTACCACCAGCCGTGGAGATACTGGCGTCTATCCCATTTTGGTCAGTAAATGTATCTGTAGCGCGGAAGTATTTGCCTGCGGTGATATCGACGTTACCCCCTGTACCATTCTCCCCACCTTGAGCATTAATCGAAGTAACCTGAATATCACCGATAGGGTCAAGGGTCACATTACCACCGTCACCAGAACTTCCACTGGTATTAATTGCACCTGTGGTTATTTCAAATTCAGCTTGAACAACAATATCACCGCCACTCAATCCAGAACTAATCAGATTTCCGATCGCCAATTTACCCGAATTTGCGTTAAGATATATGACTCCCCCCTTTCCCGTGGGGTTATTGGTATTTAAGGTAACCCCACCCCCTTCAAAATCACTCGTGCTGATATTAATGTCTCCCCCACGGGTTTGCACGACGCCGGAACCGGAAAAGGCGATAGGATTAGAACTACTCACCGAAATATCACCGCCATTGGTTGTCAGCGCGATCGCACCTGCGGTAAGATTGCCTGTAGTAATCGCACCATTGTTGCTGGTGATGATAAGGGCGCGATCGCGATTGATAATGTCACCTGTAATAATATCCTGATTTGCCAGCAAGGTAATCGTTGCATTCCCCTCTCCCGTGATGGTTCCCCCGGTGGTATTGATGGAACCTGAACCCACGGGTGCTTGCAATGTGACAGGGGTTTGGAATGTAATATCATCGGTTAGGGTAATTGCACCACTGCTAGTTGTCCCCCCAATCGTGATTGAGGTAAACGTATTTTGTAGGGAATTAAGTTCCGGTGCGGTTAAATCTAAAATACTATTACTACCACTATCCACACCCCCTAGCTTAATCTCTTGGCTTGAGGTTAAAGGATGAAGGGTTAAATTCCCAGTTCCAGAGATATTTCCTGTAAAATTAAGCTCATCACCGATGAGGGTAAGATTTCCTGCACGCCCATCGATATTGCTGCTGATATTCGCTGCGTTATTGAATTGGAAGGTATCATCTGAGTTTCCACCCGTCAGGTTAGAAAAGCCACTAAAGTTAAGTCCGTTAACTGTACCGCTATTGCTTCCGGTAATCGTCCAATTATTCGCGGTGTTATTAGCAATTAACGTACTGGTTGCGTTGGCGGTTCCTGCAATCTGTTCAATATTTACCCCACCCAATGCGGCTAAGTTTACCGTTAGGGAACTGGTATAGGCGGAGTAGTCTAAGGTATCTATCCCCGCGCCACCGTCAACTGTTCCGGTAAAAGTTACCCCATCATTGAAGTTGAATGTATCATTATTATTGCCACCTCTTAGATTAGAGAAGGTGCTGAAATTAAGTGTGTCATTAATTGTGCCACTATTGCTATCTGTAATCGTCCAAGTATTCGCTGTGTTATTAGCAACTAGAGTGCTGGTAGCGTTGGCAGTTCCTGCAACCTGTTCGATATTTACCCCACCCAATGCGGCTAAGTTTACCGTTAGGGGACTGGTATAGGCGGAGTAATCTAAGGTATCTATCCCTGGCCCGCCGTCAACTGTTCCGGCAAAGGTGACGCCATTATTGAAACTAAATGTGTCGTTATTGTTGCCACCTGTTAGGTTGTTAATTGAGGTAAAGTTACTACCATTAATAATGCCAGCATTGGAGTTGGTTAAATTCCAGGTGTTCGGGGTGTTACTAGCAATTATTGTATTGTTGCCTCCACCTCCGTTAACGCTTCCCATAAAGGTAACGTTATCATTGAACTCAAATGTATCGTCACTACTCCCTCCGGTCAGATTTGAGAAAGTATTGAAATTAAGTGTGCCATTAATTGTGCCGCTATTGCTATTCGTAATCGTCCAATTATTCGCGGTGTTATTGGCAACTAAAGTACTGGTAGCGTTAGCAGTTCCTGTAACTTGTTCGATATTAACCCCACCCAATGTGGCTAAGTTGACGGTTAGGGGACTGGTATAGGCGGAGTAGTCTAAGGTATCTGTACCCGCACCGCCATCAATGGTTCCCGTCAATATAACACCATTGTTTAATTGGAAGATATCATTAGCATTACCACCACTCAGGTTGGTAAAATCGGAGAAACTAAAGGTTCCATTAACTGTTCCAGCATTATTAGCGGTAATATTCCACGTATTTGCTGTATTTGTGCCAATTAATGTGCTACCCGTATTACCAATCGCGGCTTCAATATTTTCACCGCCAATAGCGGCTAGATTAACGGTGACTGGATTTTGATTACTGGAGTAGTCCAGGGTATCTATACCCTCACCGCCATCAATCGTGCCGCTAATAGTCGCATTGTTCGTGAATCGAAATGTATCATCTCCATTACTGCCAATTAGGTTTTGAACATTCCTAAATGAAGAGATTCTACCACTTATTGCGTCGAGATCAAGGAATGTAGCATCACCAGCATTATCTTCCGTGATATTCCAACGGTTAATTGTATTACCAATCAGAGTATTGTTTCCACCGTCACCGTCAATATTCAGGTTAAAGAAACTTCCATTCCTGTTGAAAATGAAGGTGTTATCGCCAGAACCACCACCGATAGTAATTGAGCTAAACCCATCCCCTAGTCGATTCAGTTCTGTTTCTGTCAGATCTAATGCCGATGTATCATTGTTATCTCCACCAATAACAATATCTTGATCAGGTGTAAAAGGCTCAAGCCGAATAGTTCCGTCATTGCTACTTGCACCAATATCAATTTCATCGCTGGTGACAATAATATTCCCGCCACCTAAAGAACCTGTGGCATTGATATTGGTAATAATACTCGTTGCAGCTTCAAGAGTGACATCGCCACCTGTACTATTACCACCAGAACACTGATTGGCTACACCGGAACAGGAGAGTATTTGACCTCCAGTTCCCCCAAAAAACGTGGTGTCTATTGTGCCACCACTGGTGAGATTTATAGTTCCGCTACTTTGGGAACCAATTGACTGTATATCATCAGTGTAAATATTGCCGCCTGCATCAAAGGTAATATTGCCCCCATTACCATTATCAGTAAATGATAGAACATCAGTATTAATAGAAATATCACCACCCGCTTTGACAGCGATATCACCACCATTACCTGTTGTTGAACCTTGCCAAATCGTCAAAATTTGTGATGCAGTAATATCCCCTGAAGCTTCCAAATTGACAGAACCACCATTATCACCATTGGTTGTCGTGTTAGTTCTGATGCTTCCAGCTTCAATACTAGCGGCGGGTTGTGTGGGAGTACCTATGGTAATGGAACGACCGGGATTTGTGATATTTCCCGTGCGAATTGTTCCCCCAGATAGCAACGTAATCGTGGCATCGTCTGATCCAGTTATAGTACCACCTGTAGCGTTTATTGATCCGTTAGGCGATCGCCAGGTAACCGGGTCATTGAATGTAACATCACCAGCTAGGGTAATTGTACCACTACTGTCAGCTCTTCCGATAGTGATAGAAGCAAAACCATTAGTGATATTAGCGAGTTCATCAGTATTTAAGAAGGTTGTTATCGGATTACCTCCTCCACCGAGTTCTAGATCGAGATTTGCAGTTTCTGGTTGCAAAATGAGATTACCACTACCCACAAGTTCAGGATTACCAAAACCGCTCATTTCAATCCTATCAGCCGTGATAGTAACAGTCCCAGTCCCTGAATCAATTTGATTAAAAACCTCGATGCCGCTATCGCTAGGATTCTGGGTTGATCCTGTAAGGCGAATATCTCCACCTGCTGAGTTAAGGGAACCAACACTATCAAGTACAATACCATTACTCCCCTCAGAACTGTTGCCAGAACCAGTGATGGCAATCTCTCCTCCTCCTGAACTTACCAAGCTATCAATCCGAATACCAAGACTATCACTACTAGAGCCAATCAAGGTAATATTTCCCCCCTCGGAATTAATAGGATTATCGAAGGGATCTGTATTAATACCACGACTACCGATACTAGAACCAGTAAGGTTTATATTCCCACCTCCTGAATTGATTTGACCATTATCAAAGAGATTGATACCGTCTTCCCCATTTCCCGTTCCAGTTATGATAATATTTCCGCCACTTGTCGAAATTATCTCTCTGATTTCAACTCTACCTTCGGCATCATTATCCATATTTGCATTAAGGGTGACGTCACCTTGATTCGTTGTAATGCTAGCATTAACAAAGATATTGTTATTTGCCTCCGCTGTTAAACGTACGCCAGTAGTAGTAATATTAACCGGAGCATCAAAGGTAATATCATTCGTAGCTTGCAAAGTTACGTTGGCTGTTGCTGCATTGATTGTGCCATTGTTGATAGTGTTATTGA
Source organism: Coleofasciculus sp. G3-WIS-01 (assembly GCF_040223135.1). Lineage (NCBI taxonomy): Bacteria > Bacillati > Cyanobacteriota > Cyanophyceae > Coleofasciculales > Coleofasciculaceae > Coleofasciculus > Coleofasciculus sp. G3-WIS-01. Next base: position 47,083 of record NZ_JAVJZI010000019.1, on the reverse strand, counting down.
CACCTGGATCGGTAAATTGGTCATTCGCTGCTAACTCCGGTGGATTATTTCCACCCGCTACAATCGTGATGTTAGTTGGGTCTAAAAGTAAAGTTCCAAATTGACCGTGATTTGCAGACAAGTTGGCTGTGCCAGCAAAGTCAAGAACTTCCTTACCCGACACTTCAGCAAAACCGCCATTACCAGAATTGCTGCCACCGCCTGCTGTAATTTTGCCGTAAAAACGGGTTGCTTGATCAGACCAAACAAATACATTTCCTCCATTCCCCTCATTTAAAGCATCAGCGTTAATCGTGGAATCTTTACTGACAAACGTGCGCTCGGCATTGGGTATAGTATCTTTACCTTGATACCCTCCACCAATCCGCACATTTCCTCCGCCATTAATACCAGAAGCCTCCACATTGGCGGATATTAAACCAACTTTATTTCCCAATACATTAACCTCACCCCCAGTTACCAATGAGGGCGCAAGGCTTTGCGCCCCTACAGCCCCTACATTTCCGCTGTTAGACACATCAATTGTGCCAGAAACGATCGCAACGCCTGTCTCTTTTGGTAAAGTTACTCCAGTATCGGCTAATTTCACCTCTCCCGATGGGGTCACATCAAGTCCAGTCTCAACAGTTTCTTCTTTACCCGTTAACAACTCGGCTAAACCTAAGGGCGTAACGGGTAGCGGTTCTCCCAAATCAGTCGTGGGTTGTTCAATTTCTAAAGACAGCAGTTTCCCTGGCTGAGATATCTTGACTAAATTGGAACCGGGAACCGCTGCAATGGTAACCCTTCCTCCTGGTGTTGTGAGTGTTCCAGTATTAATTACACTACCAGCAATTAACGCTAAATTTTTCCCTGGTGATATCGCTAATTCACCTGCATTAACAATACTTCCCGGCTGGGATACGTTAAAGGAAAATTGATTCGGTGTGCCAATTAAGGCTTGATAGTTATTCGCACCACTCGCATGAAACCAATTATTATTTTCAAAACCCATACCTGTGGCGGTGGTGGCGATAAAGTCAGCCGGGACGTTTAATCTAGCATCTGCACCAAAAATCATCCCCGCCGGATTCATTAAATATAAGTTGGGATTGCCGCCGGTGACTTGAATCAACCCGTTAATTACAGAGGCGTCACCACCCACGACGCGACCAAGGATATTGTTTAAATTAGGATTTGCTAGAAAGTTGGCGATTTGATTGGTATCTAAGCCAAACTGCTGGAAACTGTGGAATAAATTATTCCCATCTGCCGAAAGACTACCACCGGAAATATCATATTGGGTATCATTTTCTGTGATAATTGTACCTGTACCGTCTGCGGCTGGGGTGATGGATTGAGCTAGGGCGGCGGAATCCCCCATCAGTGAAGCCACGCCACAGAGAATCGATTGACATAGAGAAACAAGGGCAAACAAGCAGCAGAAACCCAACCCAGACGATTTCATGATTGACCACCCTTTTCGTGCTATTTTATGTAGTCTCGCTTATTCTCAATCGTTTGGGACTGATGTTTTAATAAAACGATACAACATTTATTTGTTTGTTATTAATCTTGTAGAGGCGCAAGGATGGTGTCTCTAAAATCATGGATTGGTGGGTTACGGCGGATAGGAAATCAAAAGGTTGGTTTTCTTAATTAAATCCCGCCTAACCCACCCGAAAAGACGACAATATGACAAACGGACATTTAAACCTATTAAGTATTCGCGATCGCCTTTTATCTCTAATCGGGTTGCTGTTCTCTCACCCAACTCCGAAACGCCCGTAATGTTGCGGTTTCTCCATCCGCTAAACTTTGCCGAATAAACCGAGGAATTGCTGCTAACGGTAGCCAGGGAAACGTCGGACTTCTCTCCACAGATTGATAACTCGTTGATTCTGGAGATAAAACAAACACATCGAGTTTACGTCCATCATAACGCCACAGTTCTGGTACACCAATCGCGGCATAAATTGGCAGTTTATCCATAGAACCACTGGTCATGTCAATTTCTAATACTAGATCGGGTGGCGGGTCATTCGCCAAATCAATCTCTTGTTTATGTCTAACCTTGGGTTCATTTTGGATGTAGTAACAGGAGTCAGGTTCTCCCCCTTTTTTTCGTTTTTCTCGCTTCAGAGTGAGAGAACCAAACCGTTTTAGGTTGAGATTTAGTTCATCTGCGATCGCGCCAATTAAGCTTTCAATAAAGCGGTTATTATTTTCATGAGATCCTAAGGGCGTCATAATTTCTAATACCCCGTCATTGTAAGCCAAACGAGCGCAGCGATTTTCCCCTAAGTCTGCGAGTAACTGCTCAAACGTTTGCCAACTGATATTTGACAGAATGACCCGATTTTCGGTTAGTTCAAACGTAGCTGTTGTCATCACCTATTCCTGAACAAATTATCCCTTTTGTAGAGACGTTACACCGGAACGTCTCTAACCTCTTAGAAGGGCGGGTTTAGTCAACTTATCGGTTGTGTCCAAAACGTTATGAGTAAAACCCGCCCCTACATTCCTGTTCGGCTTAAATTGAAATACCTAGCTTTAGACCGAGGACAATGTGAACAACGAGCAGGATCATAATCGTACTACCCAAATAAGCATGAGCAGTACGAAACAATTCCTTCTTGTCACCTCCAAAACCCGTTAAAGCGATTAGCGCGTTAATTCCTAACAAAATGACGGCAGAAGAACCTGTCCAAAAATGTGGACTTTCAAAGATAGGTTTATGCTGCATAACCAGGGAAAGAACCCCTCCGGTATAACCCAGCGCAATAAACAGGTACATCAACGGTGCAAGCTGACGGTGAGATGCACGACTTTTCGCCGCCACTTCCCCATCCTTTGTTAGGCGACTACGCCATCCCATATACGCGACAAAACTGCCGAGAACAACTATCACGATTCCCATCATGACAGGATGTCCCCAGTGAACAATTAGCTCAGGAATACCTATGCTGCGAAACCACGCAGCGAGAGGTTCTAGCGCTTGACTCAGTTGTTCTCCCATCGGTTTGAATTCATATTTATTTACATCTATCTATTTTGACACGCTTTTCGCTCCCAGCCACTTAAATGAGCGGCAAAAAACCTTGGACATAAGACAAATGACTAATCAGATAATCAGCCAAACTGCCAATCCCCAAAACGGGACATATCGCAACCAGCGCTCTTTTTTGTCCGAGGGAATGACGGCGGTTAATAATACACCCTGAAAAATGGAAAATAGCACCAAATCAACACAAAATGCTATAGTCACTCGGTTGCTCATCAGCAGTTCTCTAAAATAATGCGCCCTCTGTGCTAAATCTCCAAACTCCGGTCTTGCCACAAAACCCCATACAATTGCTAGAGTACCCACAATCAGCCCTATCCATCCGAAAAGGCGAGCTAACCAGCCTTTTTTAGGTTCATCCTTTTCTTGAGGAAGGGGAACGGTATAACGTAGCGCCATATAAGGAGTAAGAATAACATTGGTTAGGAACATTGCCACACTCCACATAAAAACCTTCGGTAAATGGCGTCCCCTTTTGTCAAGTAACAGCAAGGGGAGGAACATAAATATCCAGGCTTCGGCAAAGTTGAAGAGTGCTTCCAGGGTAGGGTGAACTGTCGGTGACTTCATATAATTAATGCCTACCGCATTTAAAATCGGTAAGATTAAGAAGAAATTTAACGACTCATCTAGAATTTCCTGTAAAGTTTCGGGTTGAATTGCCCAAATTGGTTCTCCGGGAAGAAGTTGATTGGATGGAGAGAGTAAGAGGACATAAGTATAGACTATCGCCAACAGTGCCAACGCGATCGCAACCCCAGGCTGAGGCTGTTCTGATTTAGCAGTAGCAGTGGTTTCTGGCTGACGTTTAAGTAATCGTCGTACCAAAGGAGTGACCAATCGGATAATCCAAAATGCAACTTTACCAGGTTTAATTGGCGGTTCAACCACATCACGGGCAAAAACTAACTTACCTGTGGTTTCAGACAGACGATAAAAGCTGACCCCTCGTCCATTGGGAAAGGGAATACCATCCAATTCAACATGCCAAAGGACACCCGTGGAAGATGGATCTCCTGTCGTAATATCATCAATAACAAAGAGTAAGTCATCGGGTACACCTCGAAAGGATTCTTCAAAAAGCTGCTGAACGGCGGCTTTCCCGCGAAAGGGTTTGGGAAAGTTGAGATCTTCATAGATGCACTCATCATCGATGCAGTCTATAGCGGCGGAAATATCCCTGCGGTTGATTGCCTGATACAGGGATTTAATCATCAAATGAGCAGGTTTTGTCATGTTGGCAGTTGGTGACTCTAATCAAACTATATCTGACATACTGCACCTGCTTTGTTGTTCCAACAAGAACGTTAGATTATTAGGTAAAGACAAAATCTGAAGCACTGAGTTGAGCTACATTCACACCTTCTAAGATAATTTGTGTCTGATCATGCCATTTCAACAAGGTACCGTTATCAGTGTCAGTGATTTTACCTGTGGATACCATCTGCGTGAACCAATGTCGGACATCCAACTTATTGTTCAATTTATGCCAGTTCTGAAATTTGATGGCATCTATACCAACCTCAAAATCTTTAATCACATCGTAGCTAGATTTCCAATTTTTTCCGAACCCTTTTTTCTGCCAATGGAAAACAAAGTGATCCAAACCCTCACCACCTGTGAGGACATTACTCCCTAAACCACCAATCAGGGTATCATTGCCAGAACCACCAATCAGAATATCATCACCCCAATCGCCAACCAAGGTATCATCCCCAAAACTGCCAACTAGGGTGTCATCACCAAAATCACCTTCTAGCCAATCATCGCCTTGACCCCCTTCGAGTAAATCATCACCATTCTTGCCTTTGAGGGTATCATCCCCTAGACTGCCGTACATATTATCGCTACGGTGGGTTCCCTGGAGCGAATCTGCCCAAATTGTGCCATAAATCACATCATCGCCCAGGTTCCCAATTAAGGTATCTCCGGTTAACTGAACTGCACTGCGATTGACTTGGACAATACTTAGGTGAATATCCTGTTGAAATGTGCGCTGATAGGTTCCCAACACTGTACCCGTCACCGAGTCAGTTTCATTGTTGCCGTATGTATCAATGGTTTTATCGGCGTCGATAATATTCAGATAGCGACTCATGCCAAACCCAACCTGACCGATGCGAGCAGACATGGATTTCTTGCCCAAGTTGTTTAATACATGGGTTAAATTTTTATTGACAATATTTGAGAGTCCTTTATTGGCATTACTCACTTCATCGGAAGAAATTAACGTTCCTTGGAGACCAAAATAATCGATCAGCTTTGGATTATTGATATCTGAGGTATCTAACACCAAAAAAGTGCTTTGTGACTGGGCTTTTACATATTCTGTATCGGGGTTTTCCACTTCTTTAGCTAGCACAGCTAAATCGGCGACAAAATCGAACGAGAAGAGTTGATGCGCGTCAACTGCAAAACTGGCGATGACTTGAGTCTCACTGTTACTGTTAACCTGAAAAGCACCATCATTGGCAACGGCAAAACTGTTGGTGAACAGAGTCGTGAAAGTCGGGTCAGTGATAAATGTCGCCTCAGCTTGGGCGATCGCCATAGCCACACCCCCTTTGACTAACGTCTCTGTTTCTGCGGATGTCAGACCCCTTGTCGCCGTTTGACTGTAGTTAAAAAAAACACCGCTCCCGGTGGCGTTGCCAAAGAGAGGATTGGGATTTAAGGTCGAATCAATGGGTTGCAAAAATAGAGTATCTGAGGTCATGAAATTTAAGCTTGTCAAGTATGAATCAAATGAATTGAGGATGAACTTCACCGAGTACAACCTCAATGTTCGGATTCTCGTATCTATCCGATTGATTTAGCCCAAACTCGATTCAGTGAAATAGTTCGCATAAATCACCAAGTCCAGTTAATTTAGCTTAACTATTTTTTACCTAATTTTCGACTCATTCCTGCCAAAATGGCAGGCTTATTGAAGAGGTGAACCGTATCTGGGTTAAGCGGTAGCCTCTCGATGTTGCTCTAAAAATGCGGCTACAGTTTGATTAAATTCTTCGGGCGCGACTAAAAAGGGCCAATGATTACCGGGAACCTGACAAACTTGTAAATTTTTCAAATAGGTTTTATAAGGTTTCAGTTGCCATTCTTGGCGATTCACCCCTTTTTCCGGTTGCACGAACAAGGTAGGGATATGAATCGGAACCGTTAATCCGGCGACGAGCATCACATCCTCAAACGTACCATCACGGGCAGCCACGGTAAACTTACTCCCCCAAGAACCATCGGGTTTTTGTTCAATACTGCCTTGAAAAACTTGCTGCTGTAAAGGAGTCCAATCTTGATATTGACTTAACTGACGTACTTTTTGTGCGGCGTCTTCATAACTCTCAAATGGACCCATCCCTTTGAGAAAAGGCAAAACCCGGTATAACAAAGGGAATGTTACCTTAAGCAGACTGGGCATTTTCCAGATAAAGATTGGATCAACTAAAATCATGCTGCGGAACCGTTGGGGATGCTGTTTTGCCCAAATCGGGGCTAATTTACCCGTCCAGGAATGTCCAATTATATGGGCTGATGACCATCCCAAGTGATCCAGGAGGGCTTCCAAGTCCGCGATCGCACTAGCAAAGGTATAATCATCTTCAGGTTTGCTACTTTCCCCATGACCCCGCATATCGGGAGCGATGATATGATAACTCTCAGCCAAATACTCTCCTAAATTTGACCACACTAAAGCGTGATCCGCTAAACCATGGAGCAGTAACAAGGGTTCTGAACCTTGATTCCACTCTAGATAAGACAATTGGATTCCAGATAAGGATACAGTTTGTCGTGTTGGTGTCATTTCGAGTTCCAGACGAGTCAATCCGAACGTAGAATAGCAAATATCAACAAAAGATAAAGCATTCTCCTGAGCAAGGATTAGGTCAGTAGAATCAAAACAAATCCTATTGGTTTGAGTAAACTTACGACTAATTGAGATTTAATAGAGGGAAACAATCGGTATGGCATTTACGGCTAGTGTTATTTCAACCAACGAATGGGGTGCTAAAGCTCCCAAACGGTGGCCCCAGCAAACGAGACCGCAATATATTATCATTCACCATACGGCGACTCCTAATCCTCCCAATGATCTATCCAGAGGAACATTGACAGGCGCCAAAACCTTGGCTCGCAGTATTCAAACCGCCCATATGGATGGCTTTGGCTGGATTGATTCCGGTCACAATTTTTTGAACACGACAGGTGGGTATTTGCTAGAAGGCAGACATGGAAGTCTGAATGCGGTTAAAAGGGGACGCAGTATCCGTTCATCCCATGCGGGTAGTAATAAAGGGAATGAGTCACCGGGTATTGAAAATGAAGGAACATTTACCACCTATCAAATGAATGCCAAACAGTGGGCTAGTTTGGTTGAGTTGTGCGCCTCGATTTGCTCAACCACTAAGATTAGCCCAGATAATATTCTCGGACATCGCGACTTTTCTCCCACTCAATGTCCTGGGGATTGGTTATATAGTCAATTACCTCGCTTGCGCCAGGAAGTACGTCAGCGACTGGGAACCTCTTTCCCAGCGATTTTGCGGGAAGGGGACACTGGACCCAGAGTCAAGGAACTCCAGCAAATTCTCAGCGCCCAAGGGTTTAAGGTGGGTCCAATTGATGGTATTTTTGGCGCAGGTACTGAAGATGCTGTAGTTTTGTTCCAAAAGTTTCATGGGTTAGATGCCGATGGTTTGGTCGGACCTGCGACGTGGAAGGTATTAGAACGGGTTTCTCAACCTACACCGCCACCTCCCACCGACACCGGTATTCCGACAGCGCCGGAGACAACAACAGGGGGAAGTACACCTTTGGGTTCACAAACCCCTTTCACCCAGGTTCAACTCCTCGATACCTATAAGTATTACCGGGAACTCCCCCACCAAATTCAAGCGATTCAGTGGTTACAAGGGCAAGTGTCGCAGGCGACATTGGTGGAGTTTTCCCAAAAATGGCGCAATCAACCGACAGACCCTTTTTTACCCCTCCAGGAAGGTTCCGTAGGTCCACAAGTGAAGCAAGCCCAAGAGATTTTGCGGCAAAAAGGCTTTGATCCAGGTCCTGCGGATGGGATCTATGGTGCCAAGACAAAAAGCGCTGTTATTGCGTTTCAGCGTTCAAAGGGAATGACAGCAGATGGGATTGTGGGGGCGGTTACTTGGTCTGTTCTGAATTTAGCTTAAGTGGAATGGTACTGACTTAAGGGTGGTGAGCAATGTCCACTCTACAGTATATCAAGAGTTTCGGCGAGCCAAAAATGCTTATTTCAGTACCATTCGGCTTCAAACTCACCAAGCAACAGTTAGTAAGTTTTCAATTTCCTGAAAGTTACCATCCCGGGTTACTAATGTCAAGTTATATTGGAGAGCAAGTGCAGCAATCCAAATATCGTTTTCAGGCAAAGGACGCCCTTTAAGACGTAACTTATTTTTGACGTCCCCGTAGTGACGAGCCGTTTGTGTATCACATCCAAGGACAGTACTGTTAGCGATTAATTCCTCAATCCGTTCTAAATTCTCTTTTGAATGTCCTGATTTTTTAGCACCATAACATAACTCGCCAACGGCGATACTGGGAACAAAGATTTCATCAGCTTGGATCAGGCTGTTTTTCACGGCTACTTCATCCGCAAAGAGCGCAATGATGATGTTAGTGTCTAATAAGTATCTACCACTCATTAAGGTCAACCTGTTCACAGTCTTGTTCTATGGCTTGGCGCATCAACTTAACATCATCGGGTGGGATTGAACCGGCAAAACGTAGTAATTGTTGCCCGGGGACGCCTTGAATTGGTGAATCGGCAATAGCGCGTGCAAATTCAAGCACTCGCCACTGCAAGTCTTGAGGCATAACTTTCAGTTGTTCAATTAGCTTATCCAGGATAGGTGTATCCATCTTGCTCTCGTGCCCAAAATTCTAAACTTATTCTAGTTTAGCTAGACCGCCAGTAAGCGTAATAGCGGTTTGTTCCAGACGAATATCTCTTTTAACCCGACTGAACCTACTATAGCGCAAAAAAAATGGCAAACTTTGTTCGCTGATAGCGAACTTATTTCGGATAGTCGGCTTTAAGTGAACTGTTGTGCATAAAATCGCGCATAACGTCCCTCTTTTTCTAATAATTCTGCATGGGTTCCCGACTCGATAATCTGTCCCTGTTCCATCACTAAAATACGGTCAGCACGGCGCACGGTGGTGAGGCGATGGGCGATGATAAATACGGTGCGCTCTTTCATAATCCGTTCTAAGGCTTCTTGGACTAAGGCTTCTGATTCTGAATCCAAGGCGGAGGTGGCTTCATCTAAGATGAGAATACTGGGATTGAGGAGAACCGCCCGCGCGATCGCAAGGCGTTGTCGTTGTCCTCCAGATAAGTTGATTCCCCGTTCTCCCACCCAGGTGTGATACCCTTGGGAGAATTGAATAATAAATTGGTGAGCATTGGCGATTTTGGCAGCCTCTTGAACCGCGTCTAAGTCAAAGTCTTTTTGACCAAAGGCAATATTCTGGGCAATGGTGCCAGAAAATAGGGTAGTTTCCTGGGGAACAATGCCAATTTGTCGCCGCAGGCTTTTGAGGGTAACATCTCGGATATTAATCCCATCGATCAGAATTTCTCCGGCTTGCGGATCGTAGAAACGGGGGAGTAAATTAACTAAAGTGGTTTTGCCAGCACCCGATGCCCCAACTAGCGCGATCGCGTCTCCTGGCATGGCAAGAAAACTCAAATCTTTCAGCACCCAAGGCGTTTTAACTGTAGAGACGTGCCATGGCGCGTCTTGCCATGGCGCGTCTTGATCTTTGGCGATTGATGATAACGTTTCTTCAAAACCCGCCCTTTCTAAGTTCTCTTGGGCTTGAGTGTAGGCAAAGCTAATCTGGCGATATTCCACTTTACCCGTAACTGGAGGTAGAATCATCGCCCTCTCTTTTTCAATCACCGTTGGCACAATCGCAAAAAGTTCAAAGATGCGATCAACTGATGCCTCACCCTGCTTAAATTCGTTATAGTTGCTAGTAACGATCGCGATCGGATCAATGAGCATGGCAACCGCCGCACCATAGCTGACAAATTCACTCCCAGTCAAGTTACCTTGGGCAATTTGCCATCCCCCCAGCAAAAAGACTAATAACAGGCACATCGCCTCCAGAAACCCCACCACGGGAAACTGAATCGCCTTTAACCGTTCCGCCGCATACTTGGCTTGACGATTGTTTTCTGCCTCTTGACTAAATCGCTCTAATGTGTACTCTTCAGCCGCAAAAGCTTGGACTAAACGAATCCCACTCAAGACTTCAATCAGCAACGCCGATAAATCTGACACCCGATTTTGACTACGCCGAGAAAACTGGCGCATCCGTTCGCCAAACCAGCCAATTAATAGACCCATTAACGGGGCAATGAGTACAATACCTAGGGTAAGTTGCCAGTTCAAGTAAATCACATAAGCGAAGACAGCAATTAACTGTAAGACGCTGGGGACAAACTGGTGAAAGAACTTGTTCACCACCTCACCAATGCGGTCAATATCCTCGGTGAGTCGATAGGATAAGTCCCCGGTTTTGGCAGTTTCAAAGTAGTCCAAACTCAGGGTTTGCAGGTGGGCGTAGACATTTTTCCGCAAATCCAGAGTAATAGACAAGGCAGCTTTTGCCATTAGGGTATCTTGCCCATACTGTGCCAGCTTCTGACCCAAGAAAATTAAAGCAGCAATTCCGGCAACTTGTGCGATCGCGCCCACATTTCCCTGTCCCACATAAGCCGCAATCCGCCCCGCTAGCCAAGCCAGGAGGGGCCACACGGCGACAAATCCCACAGTACAAGCTAAAGCTTGCCCAATGGTGAATCTTTGAGGGCGCAGATAAGGCAACAGTTGCCAGTAATGAGAACGGGTTTTCAATGTATAATCACCCAAATGCAATTTTCCTCTGTCTCACGCTATCAGCTTTGATCATTTCTACAAAGACTTTCCTGGAACCGGGGAAGTTTCTACTCCTTAAGTGTTTAAGGTATATCAATCAAAATGTAGGGGCGCAAGGCTTGCGCCCACACATAAATAACTCTTATGAGAAACCCGATACAATAATAGGACAGACTATTAAAGATTGAGGAGTTAGATTATGTCAACGGAAATGACTCAGACTCAGAGTTCCCCAACAACTCCCGTGGTTGACTGGGAACCCCAAATGCCGCCCACTGATTTAATTTTTGATGATGGAGAACCCTTGGAAAGTAACCGCCATCGCATTGCCATGAATCTGTTGATTCAGTTAGTCCATCAAGCCTTGGCACACCGCGAGGATTACTTTGTGGGTGGTAATATGTTCATTTATTACAGTCGCACCCAGGCACGAAATCGGGATTTCCGAGGACCTGATTTTTTTGTGGTGTTGAATGTGGATGGTACAGGTTCTCGCCAAGGTTGGGTAGTGTGGGATGAAGAGGGACGTTACCCGGATGTGATTATTGAACTGATGTCTGCTTCTACAGCTAATACTGATATTGGGACAAAAAAGGATATTTACGAAGGAACCTTTAGAACACCCGATTATTTCGTGTTTGACCCGTTTAACCCAAACTCTTTACAGGGATGGCGGTTGGATGCAAATTTACGTTATCAACCGTTGGTTCCGAATGAGTCAGGATGGTTATGGTGCGAAACTTTAGATTTATGGTTAGGAATTTGGCAAGGAACAATAAGCAGAGAAACAGCACCGTGGTTACGATTTTATGACCCAGAGGGGAATTTAGTTTTATTACCCGAAGAGGCTGAACATCAACGTGCTGAATCTGAACGTCAGGGGGCTGAATCTGAACATCAACGGGCAGAAACTGAACACCAACGCGCAGAAACTGAACACCAACGTGCCGAAACTGAACGCCAACGCGCCGAACGTTTAGCCGCACGATTGCGGGAGTTAGGAGAAGACCCAGATAATTAAGGAATATGGGGGACTCCCTATGCACCAGGAAATCCACTTGTAAAATAGAGATTTATCCTCAATGTCGATAGCCGATTAAAATCATGACACAGCAATTACAGCATCGCATCATCTGTTGGAGTTTAAGTTTAATTATCGCTAGTATTAGCTGCGTCTTTGGACTAACTGCCAGTGTAAATGCTCAGTCTATCTCAAACACTCATCCAACTCAAATCGCGACAGTATCAGCCAGCGAAGCCTTTCGCAATGCATACAATCAGCGCTATACCTGGGATGAAAATTTTCCGGGTTATTCCGCAGAGGTTTCGATTACTCATAAGGGAGATATTGACCAGGGAATCGTTCGGGTTAAACCGGATTTAACGGTGGAAGTCATCAATGTTGAACCGGAGGATTTGCGGGAGTTGATTGCCAATACTGTTAAGATGGAAATTATTCACCGCCGCCGAGTACCGTTTAAGCAGTTGCATGGTAACAATGACTTTGAGTTAAAGGGAAAAGACGAGTATGGCGCATTAAAAATCAATGAAGTGGGTGATAATTCCTACTATAAGGTGAAAGGTGATGTAATCACTCAAGTGAATCGCAGCTTTGGAGATGTAGCAGTAACGGTTGACACTCTAGGCACGAATAAAACTCCAGAGGGTTATTTAGTCAGTCACTTTAAAACCACGTTTCGCGATGCCCAAACAGGTGAAGTTCTGGAAAAAGAAGATGTGCGAGATTTTCATGAAAAGGTGGGCAAATACTATTTGCTAACGAACCGGATGATTCGATATGCCCAGGAGGAAAATCCTGAAGAAAAACCTGTGGCGGATACGAGGATTCGCTTTAATGATATTCAGCCGTTGTAACTAGAAAAAAATGATTGAGTGGGATCGAGTCGCTGAGTTGTATGATATCTATGTCCAGAGTGATATCGATATTTCCTTCTTTATTCGAGAAACCCGTAAAGTATCAGGTCAAGTTCTCGAATTGATGGCGGGAACGGGGCGCGTCTCGATTCCTTTATTAGAGGCTGGCGCTTCCCTGGTTTGTGTGGATGCTTCGGAACAAATGCTAGCTGTTTTGCAAAAAAAGCTGGCACAAAAGAGATTGTCGGCTACAATTCAGCAGGCTGATGTGCGAGAGTTAGATCTGCAAGAGTGTTTTGAATTAGCGATTATTCCGTTCAATTCATTTTCGGAACTTTTGTCAAAGAAAGACCAAAGGAATACACTCCGCTCAATTCACAACCATTTGCGTGAAGGTGGGCAACTTATCTGTACTCTACATAATCCTAATGTCCGGTTAAAATTGGTCGATGGTTCTCTGCGTCTAGAGGGAAAATACAGTCTGGAAAAGGAACAACTTCTGTTCTGGGGACTGGAAAAGCAGCAACCGAATCACTGTATTGTTGAGCGAACTCAGTTCTACGAAATCTATGATCAACATGGTTTTTTGCAATCCAAGCGCCTCCTAAATATGCATTTTTGCCTGATCAAAAAACAGGAATTTGAGGAAATGGCGCAGGAAAGTGGTTACAAAATAGTGGCATTATATGGCGATTATTCTTGTGCAGAATTCGATAGTGATACCAGTCTTTCCATGATTTTTATTTTGGAGAAATGATCAAAAAAGTAGATGGCAGATGCACAAGTAAAAAGTTATAAGTACCCGGACATAAATTTTGTCCAACTACTTATTAAATTTCACCATCATACTCAAAATACCAGTCTTCATGCATTTGAGCGACTTGTGCCAATTTACCATTTCGACCTAAGGCTTCATCGGCTAATTGTGCAATCCAAACATTCGGTACGGCTTGAGGTCTGTTTTCTAGAACTAGGGCTAAGGCTTCCTCCTCTTGACCCGCCCCCAAGAGGATGGCATAAATGGTTAAAGCGATCGCTGCGGATCGGCTGATCCCGGCTTGGCAATGAATGAGAACATCTCCGCCTTCCTGGGAAATTATCGGCACGAAGTCAATTACTTGACAAATATGCTCAGGTGTGCATAAAACGTAGAAAAAATTATCATTTAAAGCAACAATATCATCAAACTCTAACCGTAGTCGGTGAGGAACTTTGGTGTAACCTTTAGGAGGGGAAGTACCGGGTTCGCCAATCGAGATGATATGCGCGATCGCGTCTCCTGTCTCGGAAGCGAGAAGTTGGCTGGCTTCGGAATAGGACGCAATCCAGATTTTCGGTAAGTTGTTTGCTGTAAATTCAGTCACAATTGTTACTAATTTCATTTAGATTTTGTCCTAATTTTTCCATGAAACTCTCCCAACGGTTTACCGACGCCTTAACCTTTGCCACCGAACTACACGCCAACCAAATCCGCAAAGGGAATGGCGTTCCCTACATCGCCCACCTGCTAGCTGTTGCCAGTATTGCCTTAGAATATGGGGCAAATGAAGAGGAAGCGATCGCGGCGCTTCTCCATGATGCCATTGAAGACCAAGGCGGTGCAGCAACCCGTGAGGAAATTCGCCGCCGCTTTGGGGATACAATTACTGCGATTGTCGATGGTTGCACTGACGCTGACACCACACCCAAACCCCCTTGGCGTCAGCGCAAAGAAGCTTATATTGCACATATTCCCACAGCATCAGCTTCGGTTCGTTTAGTGTCTGCCGCCGATAAGCTGCATAATGCTTGGTCAATTCTTAAAGATTATCGTATTTTAGGGGATAAGGTGTGGCAACGCTTTCATGGGCGTAAAGAAGGTACACTTTGGTATTATCGTTCCTTGATTGAAGCCTTTCGCACCCAGGAGTCTATGCCGATTATTGACGAATTGGATCGGGTGGTGAGTGAATTAGAATTATTAGCAGGTGTAACTGATTAGAATTCTGAGTGGTGATCTGTGTAGGGGCGGGTTTTACCTCTATCATTGGTTGTCACCCGAATGTAAATAAACCCGCCCCAACTTGATGAACGGGTTTGTCACTAAACCTGCCTTTATCTGTATCTTACGGCTGCGATCGCATAAAACCCGTAACCCATTCACCCCATTATCATGCTATGAAACCAATACTTCTAACCACGGCTGCTATTTTCACCGCCATCACTCTGAATACCAGCGCCTTGGCTGAAAATCTACAAAATATCCAAAAGGTACTCTCCACCAAAAACTGTCCCGGATGTGATCTCACCGATGCGGGTCTAGTTATGGCAGAATTAGTCGGGGCAAACTTGAGTGGGGCAGATTTGAGTCGCGCTAATCTCAGTCGGGCAAATTTAGTGGGGGCGGATCTCACCGGCGCAAATCTCAGTGGCGCGTCTCTCAATGGTGCAAACCTAACTGGCGCAAATCTCAGTGGCGCTATTTTAGTGGGAACGGATCTGAGAAGTGCTTATCTCGTTAATGCTCAACTGTTTGGTACGGATCTCAGTAGCGCTTATATTCAAGGAACCATTGGTCTTCCTCAGTATGCCGGAACCGCTGAAGATTTTTATGCCTGGGGTGTGATTGAAGCAGAACGGGGAAACTATCAAGCTGCCATTGAACATTATAATCAAGCTCTGAATCTCAAAGCTGAATTTGCTCCCGCCTATTTAGCCCGGGGAATTGCCCGATTTCGCTTGAGTGATCACGGCGGTGCTAGCCGAGATGCTGAAGTTGCTAGTCAGCTTTTTACTAATCAAGAAAACTTAGTTGGTTTCCAAGCTTCACAGAACCTGATCCAAATGGTAGAAATTGCTCAAAATCCCCCCGAAGTTCGCTCTCGCCCATCTTTTGGAAATGCTCTTGTGGGTATTGGTTCATTACTGCTGCGGTTTTTGTCACCGCTTTGATGGTTAGATCCTGAGTGTCGAAATTTGGTTTTTTTAACGCAGAGAACGCAGAGGTTTACGCAGAGAACGCAGAGGGGTTTGGAGGATGGGGAGCAAATTTTTATCTGGTTTGTAAGGTGGGATAAATAATGTTATTTTCGATGGTTTTAATAGTTTTTTTTAACTATGACTAAAATACCTTCTAAAACTGAAAGTGAGCAAATGTTGAAGTGGCTGAATAAAAATCGGCACACTTTGTTGGATTTATATCGCAATCAATATGTGGCTTACAATGACCATCGTGTTATTGCTCATAGTGGAAATTTGCGCGAAGTTTTGGAGTTGGCTACAGCATCAGGGGAGATGTTTGCCATTTATTTAGTGCCACGCAGCACTGCTTCTATCCAGATTTTACCGATTCATTTTCGCACAGTGGCTCGCCATGACTGGTTGCCGAATTATCATGTCAGGCTTAAGCATAAGGATTTAGAGATTTCTACCACAATGTTAGTAGACTCTGGGGCAGAAATTAGCTTAATTTCTTTAAAGGTGGGTCAAGATTTAGGCTACGGCTTAGCGGATGCTGAATCAACGTTATTAGCGGAGACTATTGGGGGAACGGTTGAGTATGTTTTGCGTAATGTGGAAATGACAATTGATGGACACAGTTTTATCGCTCCTGTCGCTTGGTTACAAAGCATTACAGGTGCAGAACAATTGCTCCTGGGGCGGGAAGTTGTATTTGATCGGTTTAATATTGAGTTTAGACAAGCCGACGAGCAAATTCTGTTTACTTGGCGTGAATAGTTGTCGTAATGGACAATGATAATATAGCCTTTCTAAAACCGATTAGGTACACCTGACTGTAGGGGCGCAAGGCTTGCGCCCTTCCGGACATACCGCTCTCTGTTTTCTGCATAATTAATAATTTAAATAATGAACATCAAAGAATTAGAACCTCAATTACTTGCTCTAAAGCTGACTGAAAAAGCTCAAGCTATTCATAGATAGAGAGAGAATGGCAACCCGAATTCATCAAGCTATTTCCCGGGAAGAATCCTTACGGGGAAAAGTGATGCGAGTAAATCGTCCCGCCCAATAATTTTAAGTGTTACATCAGTAAACTTAATTGAGAACCTTGCTCGGTTTTTCGCACTTCAATTCTTGTCTGAAAGGCTTCCTTAAATTGGGGCATGTGGGTTACGGTTAAGATACAAGCAAAGTCGGACGCGATCGCGTTAATTGCGGCAATCAATCGCTCACACCCTTCAGCGTCTTGCGTACCAAAGCCTTCATCGACAATCAGCATTTGCAAGGAAGTTCCCGCTCTCTGCGCTAAGAGTCGGGCTAGGGCGAGGCGAATGGCAAAGTTAATCCGGAAGGCTTCCCCCCCAGAATAGGTTTCATAAGGGCGCGTTCCGCTGGCGTCGGCGATTAAAATATCTAGGGTGTCGATGAGTTTACTTTTGCGCTTTGATGCCCGTTTTCCGGCTTTTTGGGTGACAATTTGGACGTGTAACTGATTTCCGGTGAGTCGCGATAGAATTTGATTGGTTTCTGCCTCTAATTGGGGTAAAATGTTTTCAATCATCAGCGTCTGGATGCCATTTTTGCCAAAGGCTTTGGCTAGTTCCTGATGCACTCGATATTGCCGTTTTAGGGTTTTAACCTGTTCCTCTTGCTCTTGATATTGAGTTTGCAGGGTATCCAGTTGAGTTAAGCGCTGTTGTAATCGCCCGACTTGGGATAGGTGTTCGTCTAGTTGTCGGCGTCGCTGGAGGATGCGCTGTTCCAGTATTTGTATGTCGCGGCTGGTGTCGGGATACTGATCCAATTGCTTGACAATTTCGGCGAGTTGTGTATTTAGAGTTTCGCGATCGCCTTGTCGTTTGGCTAGGGTTTGATTGAGGCTGTCTAATCGTTGACAGATTTGAGGATAGTGTTCCTGGGCTTTGGTTAATTCTTGATGGCGTAGTTGCCAAGATTGAGCTTGTCGCAGGGAGGTGCACAGTTGGTTGTGTGTGTCTAAGTTGTAGCCAATTTCGCGAATTTGTGACTCGATCGCGTCGAGTTCCTGTTTTAGGGGAGAGGTGGTTTGTAACTCCTCTAGGGATTGGTTTAGCTGATCTAGTTGGGCTTGCAGTTGGGGTTTTTGTTCCTGAATTTTTTCTCGGCGTCGTTGGGCGTCTTCGAGTTTGGCTTGGCGGATTTCCGCCCAACGCCACCGATCGACTTCTCCCCGTGCGAGGGCGTGGGTTTGTTCGTTGTAGTTTAGCTGTTGTAGTTGGCTATCCAGAGTTTGCAGTTGGGTTTGGATATCTAGGGCGTAGGTTCCTTCACTTAGCGATCGCTCCAGTTGTTTCTTTTCTTCGGAGATATCATAAAGGCGATCATACACTTCATCGGTGGCTTCGAGTCGGGCTTCGAGTTGTCCCCGTTGTTCGAGTAATTGTTCAAACGGTGCCAATTCTTGGGAGAGTTGGGCGTATTCTTGACGTAAGACTTGCAGTTCCCGTTCACAAACCGCTAGCTGTTCTCGCACCACCCAGAATTGATCTTGGATTTCCTGTTGTTCTGTGGTAGTTTTCTGGATAACGTGGTGGGAATGGGTTTCATCTAAGGGGCGATCGCACAGGGGACAAACAGCGTCCTGAACCTGTAACATTTGGATTTTCTGGGTGAGTTCGGCGAGTTGTTTTTCATAACGGCGCTGGCTTTCTTGCAGTCGTTCTTGAAAGCTGCGGCGTTCGAGTCCTTTTTCTTGTACGCGCTGTTGATAAACTTTCTTTTTTTCTAAGGTACTGATTTCGGCGACAACGTGCAGAACTGTTTGTCGCAGTTGGGGAGTTGTGGCGATTTGGTGAGATAATTGATCTTCTGAGGCGTTGAGTTCATCTAAACGGGCGCTGAGGCGGGCGTGGATGCGATCTAATTCGCTTTGCAAGGCGGCGCGGCGTTGCAGGATGGGGGAAACGTCGAGTTGAAGTTGATCCAGGTGATTGAGGCGGGTACGGGCGGCGTTGAGTTTTTCCAAGGCTTCAGCTACGTCTGCAGAACGAGTGAGCATTTGGTGAATCTCTTGTTCTTGGGGACGCAGGGCGTCGAGTTGAGCTTGGGTTTGGCGGATTTGCAGATTCAATTCCTGAATCTGTTGGTTGAGTTGCTGTTGTAGCTGCTGTTTTTGTCGGTGGGCGTTTTGATCTGCGTGGAACTTTTGGCTGAGGCTCTCTTCTCGCTGTTGCAGGGTGAGATAATCGGCATAACCGGCAGTAATTTGGTCGTTTTGGTCGAGAATGGTGGCTAATTGCTGCTTTTGGGTTTCGGTGGTGGTAATATCCTGATGCAGGCGATCGCACTCTTGGCTGAGATTTTGGTATTGCTGGCGGACAAAGGTGAGTTGTTGTTCCCAGGTGTGGCGTTGGTGTTTGAGAGATTGCAGGTGGTGCAGTTGGCTTTGGTCGGTTTCGTGGTCAAGGCGTAGTTGGTTTAGGGTGGTTTGAGTGGCGTCTTGTTGCTCCTGCGTCGCGTCTCGTTCTTCTAATTGCTGCTGAATGCCTTGTAAACTAGATTCGAGTTGCTCGGCTTGACCTTTGAATTGGCGGGATAAATCCTTTGCTTGATCCGCTAGGGCTTCGTATTGATCCAGTTTCAATAAATCGGCTAAGATTTGTTTGCGTTCCGAGGGACGCCGTAGCATAAATTCATCCGCACGCCCCTGACGCAAGTAAGCGGAGTTAATAAAGGTATCATAATCCAGCTTAAGATGATGCAGGATAAGCTGTTGAGTCGCCCGTAATCCTTTTTCAGTTAAGGAACGAAATCCATCGGGCGTTTCAATTTGAAATTCCAGGGAACTGCTTTGTCCCCGTTGCTTGCTCCGAATCACCCGATGGGTTTGTTGGTTATTATGGAAGATGAAGTCTACCCGTACATTTTTTGCTCCGGCATGGATTAAATCATCTTCCGACGCAGCACGGCATTGTCCCCAAATCGCCCAGGTGATTGCTTCGAGGAGAGAAGATTTCCCAGCACCATTGGCGCCACAGATACAAGCCGTATGCAGTCCGCGAAAGTCGAGAGTCGCTTCACGGTAGCTTAAAAAATTTTTCAGGGTCAGTTTCAGGGGAATCATGCAGGCTGGAATGCCATTGAGACTAGGGATGCAAGAAAATTGTCAGTACATACGCACGCTCTCCATAGTTTATCGACGTAAGGATGCGGATTCCAGCCTTTTTCTCGACAAATTCACAATATTTAATATAATGGAGATTTAGGATAGGTCGATAATATCAATCAAGTATAGGTTTTCCTACCTGGCTCAAAGTGTAACTTTAGTCATAACCCAATCATTAAGCTTGTGGAAAGAAAATTTTTCTTGGCAAGAAAGTGGTGAGTATAGGTTAAGATATATACAACACACAATAGCCAGAGTCAAGATCATCAGCAGATCAGCCTAGGCACTCCTACTAGCTACCTACCTCAACGGTTCGGGTTATCCACCACACCCGGAAACATGACAACAGCAGCAGTTAGGAGACTCAGCATTTACTGTTTTTCAAGTGAGCCAGATGAAACCAGCCATACGCCGAATAAGTCAATCACTGGCAGCCATTTATAGTCTAACCGGACTTATAGGCTTTGCTGAGGTTGCCCAAGCCGAGGTTACTCAAGATAATACAGCGGGTAGCACAACGATTGTTACCCCAAATGGCGACGAATTTGACATTACAGGTGGCGTTGAAGCTGGCGATAATCTCATTCACAGCTTTGATCAGTTTAGTCTTGGCTCAGATCAAAGTGCTATTTTTAATGTCGATGCTAATATCCAGAATATTCTAAGTCGGGTTACAGGTGGTAATCTGTCTCAAATCAACGGACTCATCGAAGTTCTGGGAGGAACGGGCAGTACCAATCTGTTTTTGATGAATCCGGCGGGTATCGTTTTTGGTCAAGGTGCGAGTCTGAATGTACCAGGCTCCTTTACCGCCACAACTGCCACATCAATTGGTTTAGATTCAGGTTGGTTTAATGCGACAGGTCCAATTGATACAAGTCAGCTTGCCGGAACTCATAACAATTATTTTGCCTTCGATACATCTGAGCCAGGAGCGATTATTAACTCGGCTGATCTAGAGGTTCAGAATGGGAATTTAACCTTAATCGGTGGTACAGTTGCCAGTGAGGGGACTCTTTCAGCGCCCAATGGTCAAATTACTCTTGCAACCGTTCCCGGCGATAGTATAGTGCGCCTAACCCAACCCGGAATGGTGTTGAGTCTGGATATTGAACGCCCAGCTTACTCAGGTTCTGATCCAATTCCTCTGACTGATATACCAGCATTAATCACGGGTGGTAATTATATACAAAATGCGACAACTTTAGCCGTTGAGAATGGACAAGTCGTCTTAAGCGGTTCAGGTATCCAAAGTGGAGATGTTGTCGCCACTGATGCGATTACAGCATCGACAGGAATCAATATCAATTCAAATCGCAGCATTACAACAGCCAAGCTTGACACCAGTAATTCAGATCAGGATAGTGCGGGTTCAATCTCACTGTTTGCTCAACGGGATGTTACAACTGGCGAACTCAATGCAAACGATAACGGTGATGGATCAGCAGGTGATGTAACCTTGTATGTATCAGAACAAGGAAATATCACAACAGGTGACATAAGAGTGCAGAATCAGTCGGAAGGTGACGCTGGTGATGTAACTATATCCACAGATGACGGTAACATTGATATAAAAAATATTTTTGCCCAAAATCATGCGCCTACTTCTAGACCGGGCGGAAGTAGTTCCGTAGTCTTATCTACTGATACTGGCTCTATTACTATTGAAGGAAACATCAGGGTAAAAAACGATGCTGTAAATCAACAGAATCCTGGTGTTACCCATGGAACTGTAGAGTATTATAATCCGGAACCACCAGCGTCCAACTCCAACATCGATCCGAATAGCCCCAGCTACGATCCAAATATAATCCAGCCAGATGGCGTGGCTCCTGAAAAGCTGGATAGTCATTTCACTCCAGCAACTCCGCCACAGTCTTTGATAACGGAGAACCTACCACCTATAAATAACCCCAAGGACACTGGTGGTGGGCAACCCGACACTGGTGGTGGGCAACCCGACACTGGCGGTGGGCAAACAGGCACTGGCGGTGGGCAAACAGGCACTGGCGGTGAACAAACAATAGATATAGATGATGATGTCTTTGTTAGTGGTGGAACAAATGATGATGATAATTTAACTGATGGAGATGCAGCAGATAGTGGTGATGTCTTAGATAGTGGCGAGAACTCAGGTGACACAAATCCTGGTGGAGAAACTGTCAGTGGTGAGAACTCAGGTGGTGGAACTCCTGGTGGAGAAACTGCCAGTGGCGAGAATTTAGGTGATGGAACTCCTGGTGGAGAAACTGCCAGTGGTGATAACTTAGGTGGTGGAACTCCTGGTGGAGAAACTGCCAGTGGTGATAATTTAGGTGGTGGAACTCCTGGTGGAGAAACTGCCAGTGGTGATAATTTAGGTGGTGAAACTCCTGGTGGAGAAACTGCCAGTGGTGATAATTTAGGTGGTGGAACTCCTGGTGGAGAAACTGCCAGTGGTGATAATTTAGGTGCGATCGCGGATAATGGCAGCAATACTCAAACGGCAAATTCAGATACGCCAAACACCAGTAACAACAGCACTCCTGTAACCTACAGTAGCCTAACCTACAGTCGGTTTCCCAATCCCAACATTAATGACAACGACAAAGAAACTTGCGATCCAAATGATGCGAGTTGTCAAGAGAGTGGTGTAGCGAATCCGAACGCCCAGAGTGATAATTCTAATAGCGGAAATAATAACTCCGCTGCGACAACCTATAGCCGCCAACCGACTTCTACTAACACCAACAACACTCCCAATACTACGATCGCAGCTAATAATTCAGCGAGTAATGGCAGTCAAACCTACAGCCGTACTCCAACTCAACCCAGTAGTAACGCGATCGCAACACCGGATAGCACCACCGCGAATCCGGCTAATTCAGAGGTGGTTAACAATACGGCAAGTGACAGTACCACTCCGCCTGATATTCCCAGTTACGATACCAGCAATGATACGACGACTGGAGATAACATAGCCACCGCAAATCCAGCTAATACGGATAACGCGACTAGCAATACCCCAAGCGATAGCAGTTCTAATCCCACCAATATCAGTATCAGCGGTGGAAACAGCGACGTGGCGAACAACTCGGCTAACACGAGTAATCAAACCTATAGCCGCGTTCCCACCTCAAATAGCGATAGTTCAACTCCTCCAAGTACTGATAGCGGAAACAATAATTCCGTCATTGATAACGCTGTCAATACACCGAATCCCGATAGCGCTAACGATACGGCTACAAATAGCGGTTCTAATTCCACAGACAATAACAGCAGTGGCAATAGTGATATTGCCAACAATAACTCTGCTGACAATAACGACTCAACCTACAGTCGTGAACCCAGTACCGGAAATGGCGATATCGCGGACAATAGTGGTACAGATCCAGTAGATAACAGCAACGGAAACACCGATCCGGCGGATACAGATAACGCCAATACTGATACCACTGACAATAGCGACTCAACCTATAGCCGTGATCCGGATACCGGAAATGGCGATATCGCGGACAATAGCGGTACAGAGCCAGTAGATAACAGCAACGGAAACACCGATCCGGCGGATACAGATAACGCCAATACTGATACCACTGACAACGGCGACTCAACCTACAGTCGTGATCCGGATACCGGAAATGGCGATATCGCGGACAATAGCGGTACAGATCCCGTAGATAACAGCACGGGAAACACCGATACGGCGGATACAGATAACGCCAATACTGATACCACTGACAACGGCGACTCAACCTATAGCCGTGATCCGGATAACGGAAGTGATGCGGCGAATAACGGTGGCTCTAACCCCACCGACAACCCTGACAAATCGGATGTAGCTAACAATAACTCCAATACCCCTGAACCCTCTGGAGGAAACACCCCAGGGGTAAATAACGGGAATGGAATCCCCAGTGAGGCGCCTCAACAACAGGCTGCAAGCCAGGAAGAACCATCAATCTCGTCAGACACGAAGAATGTCAGCGATCGCGTGGCTCAACTCGAAGCTAATTTTACCCAAGAATTTGAAACCTATCTCCAACAACAATTGGTAACCAAGCGGCTGAATCTACAAGATATCAGTGAACGGACTCGCGACATTGAACAAGTCACCGGTTTGAAAACAGCCGTGATTTATGTCAGCTTTGTCCCTCCATCATTGAATGATGATGCCAATGCTTGTCAAGCTGAGTCTGCACCCGCCGGAGATCGCCGATTTGGTTATAGCCCCTCAGCATCAAGCAGTTGTTCAGCACAAGACAATAAACAACTAGAATTGCTGCTGATCACCGCCGATGGTAAAGCCATTCAACGTCGAGTCGAAAATGCTAATCGGGCTAAGGTTTTAGCACAGACTCAAAACTTCCAGCGATTGCTGAGTGATCCGCGCAACCTCGGATCGACGAACTATCTGGATTCAGCCCAGCAACTCTACCAATGGTTAATCGAACCCTTAGCGGACGATTTAGAGGCACACCAAATCCAAGGTTTAATGTTTGCCATGGATTCTGGGTTGCGATCGCTTCCCATCGCCGCCCTTCACGATGGAGACAAGTTCTTGATCGAGAACTATAGTGTCAACTTGATTCCTAGCTTCAGCTTAATGCAAGCTCGCAATCCCGACATTCGCTCGCGTCAAGTTCTAGCCATGGGGGCGTCAAAATTCTCAGATTTACAACCTTTGCCATTTGTCCCCATAGAACTATCCACCATTACAGAATATCTGTGGAAAGGCAAATCATTTCTCAACGAAAATTTCACCTTCCAGAATCTGCAAGAACAAATCAATCAGAACGAGTTTGGCATCATCCATCTAGCCACTCACGCCGAGTTCAAGCCGGGGAATCCAGAGAATTCCTACATTCAACTGTGGAATCGCAAACTACGGCTCAATGAACTCAAGGAACTAGGCTTATCCGATTCAGCCGTGAATTTATTAGTCCTAAGTGCTTGTCGAACCGCCCTAGGCAATGAAGACTCTGAACTCGGTTTTGCTGGCTCAGCATTACAAGCGGGTGTTGATTCTACCCTTGCCACCCTCTGGTACGTTAGCGATGAAGGCGCCTTAGGCATCACGACTGAATTTTATCGTCAATTAAGGCAAGTGCCGATTAAAAGTGAGGCATTACGCCGAGCGCAGCTTGCCATGGTTCGAGGCGAAGTTAGTATTGCGAATGGTCAATTAAATTATGGAGATAAGAATATAACCTTACCCCCAGAAATAGCGGAACGCGCCAAGGTAAAAAATCTCAACTTCTCTCATCCGTACTACTGGGCACCCTTTACCTTAATTGGTAATCCGCACTAGATAAGTGGGGAACAGGGAACAGGTACTATGGCTCCCCCTGCTCCCCCTGCTCCCCCTGCTCCCCCTGCTCCCTACCCCCACCAAAATACTTATTCAGCAGACCCTAATTATTCTTGGGCTGTAGGGGTACGGCACAGAAGAGCCCTCATATCATATTAATTCTCTCCTGGCTTATTTATGATGTTTCTCGTAAGCCTCAACAATGCGCTGAACCAGAGGATTACGAACCACATCTTGAGTGGAAAGTTCGCAAAAGGCAATTCCATCAACCGAGCGCAGAATTTTTTGTGCCACCGCTAATCCTGAATCTTGATTCGGCGGCAAATCGGTTTGGGTAATATCCCCAGTAACCACCATCCGAGAACCAAACCCCAAGCGAGTTAAGACCATTTTCATCTGTGCTGGGGTAGTATTTTGCGCTTCATCAACAATTACAAACGCATTACTAAGTGTCCGCCCTCGCATATAGGCTAACGGTGCCACTTCAATAATCCCCCGTTCCATTAAATTGGGAATTTTCTCCCCATCAATTAGTTCGTATAAGGCATCATAAAGCGGACGTAAAAACGGATTAACTTTCTGTTGTAAATCTCCCGGCAAAAATCCTAACTTTTCTCCCGCTTCTACAGCCGGTCGGGTTAAAATCAGGCGTTCATACTCATTTGCCAGTAATGCCCGGGTTGCCAATACCACCGCTAAAAAGGTTTTCCCGGTTCCCGCAGGTCCAATACAAAAAGTCAAATCATGATTAAGAACCGCTTTAACATATTGGCGCTGGCGAAAGGTTTTGGCACGAATCACATCACCGCGACGGGTACGCGCGAGTACCTCTTGATGTAAATCCTGAAGTTCATCCTGGCGGTGGGTATCTAAAGCATGAAAAGCAGTACGGACATCCGCCTCTTCAATCCGTCTACCTTCGAGCCAAAAAGGTTTAAGCGATCGCACCACGGACGAGATACGCTCAACTTGTTTTTGAGTTCCCGAAATTAGCAATTCCTGTCCCCGTAAAACCAGAGTCGCACCAGTCCGTTGAGAGAGCAACTTCAGGTTACTTTCGCGATCGCCCACCAGTACCATCGCACTCTGGACACTCGGTAATTCAATCTTTGTCGATACTTCACTCAAGGTTAATCATCAGGTATCAGTTATCAGTTATCAGTTATCAAGTATTAGCAGAGAGATAGAATAAAGGAAAGGTAGAAGGGTAGAAGGAGAAGGTTAGGAGGTTAATACTCCCTGATGAATCACATAAACATAAACAAATGAGGCAATAATCTCTTTTACAATCGAAATCATCCTCTGTTTATAGAGAACTAATTTGTCCGTGTAATCAGTGTGACTAACCTCTCACGCCCCTACCCCAATCTCTCCAATAAATCCGTGAAATCAGTGTTTTGACAAATGAAATAACGAATGACAAATCAAGAACGAGGCTTAGAGTTAGGTTTAGGCAAGGGTAAGCGTCGAGGCGAACCTTTCCTCCCCTGGGATCTATCCCCTGAAGGACTTTCACGGCGGGATGTGCCACCAGACTCATCATAGATATCCAAATAGACCGATTCACCGGCAATCTTAGCCATCCCTTGAATGACTTTGCGAATTGCCTGAATGTTACGACCACCTCGACCAAACACTCGCCCCTTGTCCTCTCCGTCAAAAGCCAGCCGAATCCAGACACGATCATTAGCATGGGCGCGTTCGCAGTCTAAACTCAGCGCCGTGGAAGACTCTAAAAACGGCTCAACCAAAAATCGAACCAGACCCCCATAATCCGGGCTGGTTTTCTGCCCAGTTTCAGACACTGACTTGTTCAAGGACATTGGCTTTCTTCAGAATACTGCGTACTGTATCCGTGGGCTGCGCTCCATTTTTCAGCCACTTGGCAATCGCGGGGGCATTCAGAGTGGTTTGATCGGTTCTGGGGTTGTAGAAGCCCAATTCTTCCAAGGGACGACCATCCCGACGGGCTTTACTCTCAATCGCCACAATGCGATAACTCACTTCACGCTTTTTGCCGAATCGTTTTAATCGAATTTTGACCATAGTTTCCAATAACTCACCTGTTTGATTTTACGCGATGATTAAGAATTTCGGGTAAATGAGGACTGGGGATTGGGGATTGGGCTCTCGCATTCGCGTTGGGATTTTGACATAAAACCGAAACATCGGGGCGCGAATGCGAGAGCCCCTACGAATCTGCCTCATAACTGACCAAACCCCTTCTTCTTCTTCGGCTTTTTCTTCTTCTTCGTCGGACCGCTACCGCGCCAACCGGTTTGGGAACGATTTCCCATCCCGCCACCAAACATATCGCCCATACCACCCATACCGCCCATACCAGGGAATCCGCCCATTTGACCTTGACCCATCTGCTGCATGAGCGATCGCATCTTGGTAAACTCACTGATTAGACTGCTCACTTCGCGCTCACTATGCCCTGAACCCTTAGCAATACGACGGCGACGACTGGGAGAACCTGCCAGCAAATCCGGATTACGGCGTTCCTCAGCCGTCATCGAATTAATCATCGCTTCCGTTTGCTTGAGCTTGCCTTCCCCTTTTTCCAGTTGATCCGAACTCAGCTTACCCATTCCCGGCATCAACTTCATCAACCCACCCAGGGAACCCATATTTTTCAACAGCCGCATTTGCTTCAAGAAATCGCTGAAGTCAAACTGAGCATTGAGCATTTTCTCCTGCATCTGGGCGGCGTCAGCCATGTCAATTTCTTCTTGAGCTTTTTCCACCAGCGTCAGCACATCGCCCATACCCAGAATCCGCGATGCCATGCGATCGGGATAAAATGGCTGTAGTGCTTCTACCTTTTCACCCACACCGACAAATTTAATCGGCTGACCCGATACTTGGCGCACAGACAAAGCTGCACCCCCTCTAGTATCCCCATCCAGCTTGGTCAGAATTGCCCCAGTAATCCCAATCTGTTCATTAAACGTATGGGTTAGCGTTGCCGCCTCTTGACCCGTCATCGCGTCAACAACCAGCAGAACCTCATGAGGTTTAACATTGTCCTTAATCTGGGCAAGTTCCGCCATCATCTCGGCGTCGATTTGCAATCGTCCCGCCGTATCGATAATTACGGTATCTACACCCGTTTCCTGGGCACGGGCAACCCCCTGACGGGCAATTTCCACAGGGTTAGTATCTGTCCCCATTTCAAATACAGGGATATTAATCTGTTCACCCAATGTCACCAACTGGTCAATCGCCGCAGGGCGATAAACGTCCGTCGCCACCATCAAACAACTGCGGTTTTCCTTCCCCAGGTGTAAGGCTAATTTAGCCGTAGCCGTGGTTTTCCCGGTTCCCTGTAAACCTGCCATCAGTATGATAGTGGGCGATGTATCTGCCTTAGCCAAGGGGACATTACTTTCCCCCATCACCTGCACCAGTTCATCGTAGACAATCTTGATAAACTGTTGGTCAGGGCGGACGCCAGCGATGACATCAGCGCCCATGGCATTGCTTTCAACGTCAGCAACAAATTTTTTGACAACTTGCAGGTTCACATCTGCCGACAGCAAAGCCCGACGCACCTCTTTCAGGGCGTCTTGAATATTGGCTTGAGATATCTTGTCTTGACCGCGTAGTTTCTTCCATGCGTCTTCTAAGCGTTCGGCGAGAGCATCAAACATAGTTAACGTTAGTCTAAAAGTTTAGAGTTACGAAAGATAGGGGAGATTGCCGTGACTTCTTACACAATAACGCTTGAGGGGATTTTTCTACCAGTTCCTTTCCTCGATTGGGTTGTCGAGGTAGACACCATAAACCTTATCTCACTATTCACGGTATGTGGCGCAATGTGTGTAGGGGCGGGTTTCACTACTATCTCTTCGGTTGTACCCAGATCTAACTAAACCCGCCCCGACTCTTCCAGAATTACCATTGATCCGGATCAATTCCCGCATCTCGCCGTCGCTGTTCTAAGCGTTGAATCCGAATTTCTACCTGTTGCGCTCATCAATAGATTATTGCTGCCCCATTGGGATCTATCCACGGCTAGGATAACACGGGAAGAATAGGGAATTTGAGTTCTTAATATATATTTAATTAAAGGAAACCAGATTAAGGGTAGACTAAGATTGGGGAGAACTAAAAATCTTTGTAGATGTCTTCTCCTACTTTCATAGAGGATGGGTACAGGAAATAGCGCGGCTAATCTCTCAATCTTGACTTCTTTGTGTACTTGCAGCAGCCAAATTAAAATTTCCAGGGTGAGGAGTTGAGACTCACTTAAGTAATTATTTAGGCAACTGTGATAGAATTGTGGTATCATTATTAGTTGAGCGGTTGACTGGAATAAACATAGACCGCTCCTTTTTACCACAAAATAAACCCATTTCTTGTTAATTTTTGGAAAAAGTCAAAAATTTATTTTCTATTGCTTTTACTCTGAGCGATACGTTCCTTCTTACTGAAGTTCCCCCAGCCGAAAAATCGCTTCGCGATCGCAAGAGTTACTTCTGTACGATTTTTGAGGGGGTTAGCGCTCAAACCACTACGGGATAAGGCTTTAGCCTTGGTATAGTACATTGGCAGAGGGAAACTTCAGATTTCGTTTTGGTAGGCGAGCTGACACTCACTCTTTCTTTTTCAGTTAATTATTATCATTATCATTCGTCTCGTCATTCTCAATAAACCTGTCAATAAGCCCTCGTCTTTTTAAGGCTTGAGGGGGGGGGAATGCAATGTAAGCCAAGCTTTTGAGCTGCTTGTCACCCCTTCAGGATTTTGAGTTAAAAAAATATGATATCGTTCCATTTTTATTTGGATAAAGCTATCAACATTGGCATTCATGATAACCTGGTCAACGTGAGTTTCATTATTCCTTGAAAGCCTACAAAAATACTGTAGAGACGTTGCATGCAACGTCTCTACAATCGAGGCTGAGCAATGGTTTATTTTAGCGGATGTGATATCCACACCTATGATTTTTTACGTTTGCGTTTTGGGATGATTAATCTTCAGGGCTTCTCCTCACTAGAATTAACGTTTCTTTTCAGAATCAAACCTAGACCGAGTAAACATAAGCTGGTTAATGTACTGGGTTCTGGAACACTTTTAGAAGTAAGTTCGAGGGGGTCATCAGTCGTGAAATCAATCTCACCTGTATAATCATAACTGTGCGTCAGTACAGTTGGATTGCAGTAAGTACCAATCATAGTATCCGTACAATAGCGGTAATATACATCTATGTGCTGGTTAAACTGTTCCCCATTAATAAAAAGATTGTTAGATTCAACATATGTTTCCCTAAAAGCTAGACGCATTATTCCCGGATATGAACTATAATTAGTGCTATTAGTATTAGTTGATAACTTGAGTTCTAGACCCACTAATTCATTGGAGTTAAAAGTAAATATTGGATCGCTAATTAGTTTTGCTTCCGTCCAACTTCCACTCCCTCCGATATGGAGACTTGGGGGAGGATCTGGGGGAGCAAATGGGGGCAAGAAAGACGAGGGAAATCCAGAATAAGCATATCCCTGATAATCAAAGTCAAATTTTACATCTGATGCGACTGACTTCAACTCTTCCAAGCTAACTTGTTTGACTCCATCACCGGCGAATAAAGTTTGGATTTGATTGAGATTATCATCCGCTACATTAAAAGATAAATTACCTCCACCAAACTGTTCAAATGTAAATCCAAACTCGGCATGATCATAAAATTCAGCGGCTTTTACTGGTTTAGACTCTAAGGCTAAAACGCCTAAAATGGCACTAGCGGTTATTGCTGCTATTCTTTGAGGAATGTTAAGCATAGAAACGATGCACTCCTTCCCAGACGTTGGCTTGCTGGAATTTTTATCATAAACATATAGTACCGTAAACTCAAACCGAAAATCTTGATTAACTTGAAGTTTTACACAGTTTTCACATCGGTAAAAATTAACCTCACTTATCAAGGTAAAAAAATATTATTTTTTATTAGATTAATTCACTCGACGCTTTGACAATTTAGCCAGCTATAATCTGTTAGCTTCCGACAAATACCCTGAAAAAATATTACAAAACTTAAATCAATACTCATCATATACCTGCCAGATTGCCTCGAACCGATAATTTAACTTAATACTTGTTCCAGGCGGGAGTAGAAGTCCTAGCTTCATGCAATCTTTACAAAAGACCGTGTGGCTCTAGACGCTGATGAATTGTTGCGGCGAACTTTGTGAGTGTAGCCAAAACGTCCAATCCGTCCTGCTGATGACCATGGATCACATCCAACCTTTGGGTATCGTTGTCACCCCGGCTGACTGCTACATTCAACCTGCTGTTAGCGCCACGCGCAAAATTTTAGACCTAATCGGATGTTCTCATATCCCCGTTGCCGAGAGTACAGTACGCGGGATTAATCCCTTTCCTCCCCTTTACCGCCGGGATGCGTTTATTGTGGATCATCTGCCGATTCTTAACCAAAATGACGCCATCCAAACCCCTCTGTTGAAGGAAAGCGGTCAAGAGTTTATTGTGCGATCGCTGCAAACGGCTGACCAACCCGTTACCCTAATGGTGACAGGACCTCTCACCACTGTCGCCACCGCCCTCAATCTCGCCCCCGATATCGCAGCGAAGATTGAGCAAATCGTCTGGATGGGGGGTGCAATTCACGTTCCCGGTAACGTGGAAGTGAGCCTGGAACCGGGACAAGACGGTTCAGCCGAATGGAACGCCTATTGGGACCCCCTCGCCGTACATCAGATCTGGCAAACTCAGATTCCCATTGTTCTTTGTCCTCTTGACTTGACAAATACTGTCCCCGTTACCTCTGAGTTTGTTTACCAACTGGGGAAACAGCGTCGCTATCCCATTTCCGATTTTGCGGGTCAGTGTTACGCCTTAGTGATTCCCCAAGACTATTATTTCTGGGATGTTCTCGCCACCACCTATCTGGCTCATCCCGAGTTCTTTACCTGGCAAAACTGGGAAACCACCGTGATTCCCCAAGGTATCAGCCAAGGATGTATCCAGGTTGAGGCGGGAGGAAAACGAATTCGGGTTCTGGATACCGTCGATAAGAAAAAATACTACTCCTATATTTTACATCAGTGGGCAAGGTAACATAGAAACTGTGATCCCAGTCACTTTAATCACTCTCAGCCCAGTTATCTGAGAATAATGCCTCCCCCACCCCGTCCACGGTTAACCCTTTCCTAGAAGGCAATCGACAGGTTATCCCCTGTCACTCCCACCAGTTTGGTGAAAACTAAATGAGAATGGTTTATTTCTTTTAATAATTGTGACTTTCCTGTATTATGAATGATAAAAACAGCAAAAATATGACAGAAGCGATTTGTGAGCAGAGTCGTTATCGCCACTCGAACCCCTCCTTGTCAGGGAAAAGGGTTCAGAGGTAGACTCTGCTCTTTTAAAGTTTCTATATAACATCCGACTTTTTTTAACGCCGAGAGGATAGATAATGAGTACTGATTGACACTCACCTGTCAAAAGGTGAGACATAGGGCTTTTTGCATCCTCTCCATTGAAGGGAAATGAGAGTGTAGCAGGATTTTTACCATGACTTATTCTATCGCGTCCACAGAGCGTTCCTTGTCCCAGCCGACACAGCGTCAGCGTTCCACTGTTGAGAAAACACCCAACTCGTCAACATCGAACGTTCATTCCTTGGCGGTGCTTTGGGCAAAGAAATACTATACCGCTGTCACCAACCAAGATGACTCAGCCTCCACATTAGCGGCGGCGGATCTTAAAGAAAGTGCATCAATCGAAGGCAGACAAAGCACGGCAGAGAAAATGATGCAAAAGCTCAACTTTGCCAGCGCCCAAGCTTGGTCATTGACTGAAACGCTGCTATCGGAGGAAATTCGGCGTCATGGTATTAATCCTGAATTAGTCAATCCCTTAGAAATTGCTGCCGATACTCGTTGTCTGTTCCAAAAGACGGCGAATGCTTATGCTCAAAGGGCAACACCACGACGCTTATCGGTGATTGTCGGCAAAGATTTTGGTAAAGTGCGCCAAAAATATACTAGCGTTGATCGCCGTGCGATCGGTTTTGTCAGTATGCAGTTCCACTATACGGGTCAAAAGATACTCGATTGGCTCTCGCCAGCGGAACAAAAACTGTGGCTTCCTTATTTAAAGGTAATGGATGACCACATGTATATGCCCCTACAAGCGGCCTATGATGCGGCGGCTAATCATCCCTACAATTCACCGGCGCTATTAGCCGTGCAAAATCTGTTACCCATCAGCACGAAACTAGCTATTTCCGTTTGCCAACAAGTTTGCCGTCAAAAGCCTAAGTATGAAACCTACAGCGGTCCTTTGATGAGCAAAACGGTGAGAATTGCCAGTATCCGCGATGTGGAAATGTTTCAGGTTTATCTGTGTCTGTGTGTCTTAGAAGATGATATTCGGGCGGTGCAGCGAGAACTGTTTCCCTTATGTGTCATGCTTTATCCGCGTCTGCGTGTGGGCTGGCGTTTAGTGCAAGATATGCTCAAAGCGATTGGTTGGGAAATGTACAATCGCCTACCTCCCGAAAATATGGCAACCTTTTTACCCTATCTGCGGACATTAACGGAGATGTTCTCCTGTGACGTATTTCAAGAACCATAATAGCCTGGTAGAGACGTTGCATGCAACGTCTCTACCATCTGGAAAAGAAGGGTTCTATAATTTTATAATTTTATCGTTAAGTCTGCGTTTAAAACTGGGCTTGTGTGAAGAGAAGCGAGTATGACGAATGACAAACCACAAAGCAACAGCAACTCTCAAAACTAGATTGCTTAAATGATTCCCTGTTTTAGTTAATCCTATCTGGAGTCGCACTAAAAATCAACTTTTAAGTGCTTTATCTCCCTAGTTAGTAATTTTAGGAAATCTGAGCAATTTGTTGAGCGTTGCTGTTACTTATTACTGAAGAAATAGAGATGGAATTTGTCAGTCGGTTTTATGCCTCCTAGTTTGATTGTGTTGTTTAACTTCTGTCATTAGAAGCCTTGGTGCTTCAATTTCTAATGTAATCACTTTTACCGGAAAGCACAAGCAAATGACATGGAAGTTTACTTTTTGATGATTAAATGCTGTCGTTTGTGTTACAAAAAATTTACGAATCAGCTTCTGTGAGTAAATTGATGATGTTGTTGGTAAAGTCGAAAAACCTAACCCCCCAGCCCCCTCATTCCCCCCTACAAGGAGGGAAGCCAGGGGATGCGGGAGCTTTTGTTGCACGGAAGGGGGAGCTTGAAAGCCCCTTCCCGGAACGGAGAGAGGTTTTTTCCCTAGTTAATTGACCAATCGTATCATTGATAAGTTAGCTTGGATATACAGACTTTTTCCATCCGCAAACAGGAGTAGCCAATGAATCGGAAGCAATTCTTTCGGGTTGTTTATCTCAGTTTGGCAATGATGATTCCCTTGGGGATAATCAGCAGTAATCCAGTTACTGGGCAGACATCCATAAACTTAGGTACAGTTCGCAGCACAGCCCTGTCTAAGCACAATACCTATCGGAACACTCATCATAGTCCTTCTATGACCCTGAGTAGTTCCCTCAACAGTAGCGCTCAAACTTGGGCGAATTATCTGGCGACTAATGGCGTGTTTAAACATAGTAGCCGCAGTCAACGTAATAATGCAGGAGAAAACTTGTACGCTGTCTATACAACGGCATCTTCGATAGACTCGGCTACTTTGGCAAACCAAACGGTGACTAAGTGGTATAACGAGGTTTCAGCATATAACTATGACAATCCAGGGTTTTCTTCAGCAACAGGGCATTTTACTCAGGTGG
The DNA here is from genome assembly GCF_040223135.1 of Coleofasciculus sp. G3-WIS-01. NCBI lineage: Bacteria > Bacillati > Cyanobacteriota > Cyanophyceae > Coleofasciculales > Coleofasciculaceae > Coleofasciculus > Coleofasciculus sp. G3-WIS-01. The sequence goes on along the minus strand of NZ_JAVJZI010000019.1, from coordinate 12,088 downwards.
TGTGGAAAAAGAGTACCCAATTAGGTTGTGGTGCGGCACGGGGGGTCAAAACCTTTGGCGGTACTCAGTATAACGCCTTTTATGTCGTCTGCCATTATGCGCCTGCGGGTAATGTGACTGGACAGTTTGCTGAGAACGTTTTGGCGCCGTAGTTATTTGAGTCTAGTCTGAGTAGCAGTTTTCCCCCAGCAGATCCCCGACTTCTTCAAGAAGTCGGGGATCTAATAGGTGTAGGTAGATTTATTAGTCGGAACGAGAGTTGCGATCGCGCGTTTCCAATCTTTTTTGTACACCTTGGGTTTTGATAATCAGTTCAATACCCTGAGTGATCATCCCTGGGATAACATCTAGTATAGGTTGACCTGAGAGTACATCAAGATTGCCATTCACACCGATAAGTGTAGCTTGCGCGACGAGGGCGCCAGTTATGACTCGCCGCACAAACTTTTGTTGTTTTTGTTGACTTTTGTCATTTTTTGTGATCTCCGTGCCATTGGTCGATTGGGTTCGTTGAGAGTTGTTCATGGTGAGAACCTTGAAATGGTGTTGAATCAAGGCTCTCTTTGGGGTCGTAGAGCAAAGCAACTGCCATTGTGTCATGGCTAGAAGCCTTTTGAAATCGAGGTTAAAATAGGTTTGGGGTAGATCCTTGGTTTGAGGTAGCCCAAACTTTTTTTAGAACTATATAGACTTCGCTCATGCGCCAACCGACCAAGGGAAGAGTTCTGCAAGAGCGCGTGTGGCGCTTTATAGAAGTTCTACTGACTCAAGCTGAGAATTCGTCTAATTTTGAAATTAAATGGGAAACTGATAAAGATACTGGCAGACCTAATTTTGTAGTGAAAACAAGGCGGAGATTCCTTGAGAGTCTGGCGCAATTAAAAAAACATGAATTAACCGAAGTTATCAAAAGCCTAGAAAATCTCCAAATTTGGGACGACAGACGCCTTAAACGAGGGAAAGGTTCAGAAATCGGGTCTTTCGCGCTCAAGCTTTGGAGTACAGACGCACAAAGAAATCGGGAAGAGTTTGAGCGAGTGTGGGATAGTAGCAGAACAGCTAAATCCAAAGCGTTAGAGGCGACTTACAAGAAATCAAAGGATCACGATGAAGCTTCACAGGATAAACTTGATTGGCAAGACTATTGCCGTAAAATGCTTCCGGCAGAGTTATCCATTAATCCCCTGCTACATGGGGATGATGTGGAACTAACCCTTGATGATATCGTGCCATTGGAATTGGTAGAGCGCAAACAGCGACCTCAGCTAAAGGACGATTTATCACCCGATAATTTCTACAAAGAAGCCCTGAAAAATACATAAAATTTCCCATTAAAAATGTTAAAATTTCCATTAGCGGCTTAAGGGGGTTTGTTCAACAAAAAAAGATTGAAGATGATATAATTAACTTTAAGAAAGAAGTTAAAAATGCCGTTCAAATTCGTCGCTTATATATTATTGAAATCATGAAAATAAGTCATGGTCATCCTGATCTCGTTATGGCGGCTTTAAGGAAAGTAATATACGATAGTCAGGACGAGCATACTTATCGACTGTTTGCTATTCTCATAGAACAAGTTTATCCCCAAAACCTAGAAGTATTTTACGTTTTAATGGATTTATTGGAAAAGAGCAAAGATCAATCAACCAGATCTATAGTTGTGAATAGACTGATAAGAACAATCCTAAATACGAATCATTCTTTCATTTTTACTGCTTTTGAGTGGTTGAAAGAGCGTATAACCATTTACAAGAACGATCCAGAAATCTACAATTACTACTTGCTATTCCTCGGCTATTGCGCTGAAAACATGACTTACCCAGCCTTCCATAAAGCTTGGCACCCGCAAGAAGAAGTAGAGAAGACAACGACCCCCAAGACCCAAACCCTCAACCAAGCTGACTTACCCCAAAGCCTTCAGAGTGCCATTACCAACGACCTCCAACTAAGCCAAATTATCCACCTAATTTACATCGACAGTAGCCAATTCATCGAACCCGATAACCCCGCTGAAATATACGACCAGATGCTTGACCAAAACTGCCCAGAGTGCGACTCAGTACCCGAAAAAATGCCAGCACTCAAGCTGTATTGGAACTCTCTCAAGCGCAACAGCAATAAACGCCCCTTTTTAGTCTTTTACGCATCATCTATCCATCCCTATAACGAGACATTTCTCACAGCTTTGAGCAAATTCGGACGTGAAATTCGTGTGATCACAGAGCAACCCATTGACTACATTCCCCTAAAATACTTCACACCAAGCCAATCAATCAAAGACATCCTGGAGTGGATACGCACAAACTAGTGGCGTGACCCAGCTAAAATGGTGGTATAGATTGTAGGTTGGGTTGAGGAACTAAGCCCAACAAAAGATAGGGCTAAAGCCCTTACTACGAACCCAAGCTAATCTATCAAATTAGGTGTGCCACGCCACTAAAATTAATCCAGATGTACCAATTGATATCCCTTTTTTCAGGTTAACCAGACTATGAAACTAGCCAACTTATCAACAAACACTCTCGAAAAAATTAAATCAGTCCGCTGGGACAGAATTATCGAAAAGCACGAAAGTCCCGAAAAGTGGGAATCAGTTCTCAGATATTACGAACCTGAATTTATGGAAATTGAGGGGCGTTGGGTACTTCTGCCTATATCGCATCCTCCTGGCAGAACAATATCCAGAATACATTCTAGATCTTGCTGTACCACTAGATACCTATACTTCCTTTTTCGCTACCCAACTTGCCCAAGGCATCATTAATAGTCAACAATTAAAATTAATTGTTGACAAACCACAACAGGAGGTTATTGACCAATGGCTACACTAGATCAGTACCGTGAAATAGTGCAGAAACTCCTGCAAGATTATGCCGCCTTTAGTCGTAACGATCAAGAGGTTGAAACTGAACTTATTTTCGACACGACTAGAGATCACTACCAACTTGTGCATATTGGTTGGCAGGGCGAACGACGGATCTATGGTTGTATTTTACATCTTAATATTAAAGACGGAAAAATCTGGCTTCAACACAACGGTACAGAAAACGACATTGCAGCCGAACTCGTAGAAATGGGAATCCCGAAAAGCGATATCGTAATCGGCTTTCACTCCCCCTTTAAACGCCAATTCACCGAATATGCTGTTAATTAGGGTCTGCTGAATAAGTCTTGTGGTGAGGGGAGGGAACAGTTTCAAACCTGATCCCGTTAGGCTTGGTTTTTGTCGCCAGGATTATGGCACTTAGTCGGGGCGGGTTTAGTTACATCAGGGTGACAACAAATGTTAGTAGTTAAACCCGCCCCTACAAAAGGGTGGATTTAGTGAAATTAAGGTGACAAAAGATGTTATACAAAATTCGAGTTAGCCACCCCTGTTATAACCCAGTCCGCGTAGGCGGACGAAAGGCAAGTGTAGCAGCGATTTTAATCGCCGTGGTAAACGAGGGTTACAAAGGCAGATTTAGTTCTCGTAGGTTGGGTAGAGCGTAAGCGAAACCCAACAGGCTAACGATGATGTTGGGTTTCGTTCCTCAACCCAACCTACAAAGATGACATAATTCCGATTTTAATCGCCGTGGTAAAAGGGGGTGACAAACATCTATGCGGGTAATGTCCAAATTAAATAGGATGCCCATATCGCCGCCACTACAGCCAGAATCACTAACCATAACGGATAATGAGCGCGACTGATTTTCCCATCTGATGTACTCAATGTTTCCACATCAATCCACGGCGTAACTCCCCGCCGAAACCAACCCATTACCGTCACCGATTCACCGACTAAATCACTGGGGCGAGTTCCCAGGGGGAGTAAGTTTCCCAGAGAACCTAAAATTGAAAAGTAATGCAGTTTCACTAAACCGCTATCCGTTTCAATAATTAAATCCACGCCTAACCAATTCTGCAATCCCCGCCGCCCTAAAAGTTTACCTGTAAATTCCACAGGTTGATGGGTAGAGGGTAACGCATTCGGATCAGCTAACATTTGTTCTAAGCTGGGTTGGTGACGAATCGCCGCAGGTTTGATATCGGGAAAGTAACGATTAATCCAGAGAATAATACTTAAACTAAATGCAATTAGGATACAAGCATCGAGAAATGACCCAGCGTTGTGTAACCAGATTAGCCGCCAGAATCCACTTATCCACTGGCGAGATAACCAATCACTGAGAATACCGAGTAGCCAGAATACCACTCGCAGCACAACACCGACAACGAATCCAGTTAATAGGACACTTTGAAATAAGGGAAAGGCTTTATAACTATCAATTAGTTTCAACCAGCGTGTTTTATTATCCCGTATGGGCGGTGGTGGTATGGGTAAATCCAATTCTGTACCCAACCGCCACTCATAAGCATAACGGGCGCACAAATGCAAGCGATCGCCTAATAAAGGATGAGCGGCTGTGATAATTAACCAGTGACGGTAAGGGTTGGTACATTCCCACTGTAAAACCCGTTCAAAGGGGACATGGGGCGAACAACTGCTTAAAAGTAATCCTTGTCGGTATCCTACGGGTAATACTAAATCAAAGCTTTCCCATAAGGGGCGGGTTTGTTCGGCTTGATGGATTGCATCACTCATTCCTAAGCCGATTTTCAATAGCGCCCGGGTTAAGCCGTTGGGATTTCCGGTGGTTTCTATCGCCACGCGATCGCTATAGTAAATTCTAATCCGGGAAAACCAGAGCAGGGGGAGGCGCAGTAGCCAGTAGGTAGCGTAACCTAAGCTGGAAATAATACTGCTAATTCCTAAACACAGAGGCGGTAACACTCGTTGGGTGGCGGGGTATTTGCCCCGAATCCACTCCGCTAACTGTTCTCCCCCTTGAGCAACATATATATATAGGAGATAGGGAAACTGGAGAATTAATGTGCCTAGAGAACTTAAGATAAAGTCCCTGTTTACAATATGCCCTAACTGAGCCGCATAAATCGTGGCGATTTCATCTTCAGCGAGTTGTGTCAATAAGCCCTCACTGACGACAATTCGAGCCGTGCGAGGCAAATTACCATAGGTTATCGCTAAAGGCGCTTGTGTGGGTAAAATACCCAGCGTCGGTAACGGTAAATGGCGTTTACGGCAAAAGCGTTGGATAGTTTTAGCCGATTCTGAGGATCGCGCCGCCAGTTGGCTTACGGAAAGAGGTTCTAATCCATACACCTGTCTTAATAGCCAATCCATTAACCAGGGAGAGACGATTAGCGTCACAATCCCTAAGACAGCTAAAACCTGAGTAGGATCACGGTAGAACCATTGAATCGGTGATAATAGCGGCAATTGCACCAAAATAGTGTTGGTGGTTGCCATTAAAAACTCTAACCAGAAACGCAGCAACCAAGCAAACGCGATCGCACTTCCTACCCCAATTAACCCCAATCGCCTTAATTTCGGGCGTTTGAAGGGACTCCAGTTTTCCGCACGCCCTAAGTTACGAAACCGAGGGCTAGCGGAAAAGACAGAGGGTGCTGAAGGGGGTGTGAAAGCAACCGGGAGTTGGGATGAGGGTTGAGGAGGAGGTTGATTTACTGAAGAGTGTTGTCGCGATTTGCCACCTGCAAACAAGCGTTTAGCAGAATCAGTTAACCGCTGTTTAACCGTTCCAGGTTTGGCGGGGGAGGAGGGGGAGTGTAGGGGAACAAATCCGGTAGTATCGGATGCGGAGGGAGTAGTCGATGTTTCTTCTACAGGCGTAAAACCCGTATGATTGGCTGGAGGCGGGGATTCCGCCATGAGTTCCGGTAAGGTATTTGTCGCCCATTGTTGAACCTTAGGATTGAGATCTTGGGTGAGGGTTTGGCAAAGCGCGATCGCGTTTTGGGTATCACCACTTTGGCGATAAGCCTTGACTAGGGCGACACTGGCGCGGGAGACGATGGCTTCATCTAACTCAATCTCGCAGACACCTTCTAGCTGTTCGATCGCCGCCGCGTAATTGCCCTGTTTGAGAGCCGCTAAACCCGCATCGAGGGAGGGATTGGGAACAGATGCCATAATCTTTACATTCTACCCTGCTCTTTTAGAATAAGCTGTCCTGCCTGGAATGTTTCATCCGGCGGATAAATCGCGTTCTTGTAAAGTTTTGTTTAGGATCGGGTTTCACGTTTATCGTTTCTTCGTCAGTATTTTTCCACAACTTTATATAAAGTTTACTTTAACCTTACATTAAACCCAAAAGATTCATCGTAACTTCACAATTCAACCTTTCACTAGAGAAAAAAACTGGCTATACTCAAAACTGTTGAAACAATTAGCATAGTTGTGTGGGCGCTAATGAGTTTAATTCTGTGATTGTAGTGATATGATTTACGCCTAAAAGAATGGGAACTATTTTAACGGTGAACTAGCCATAAACATTTTCGGATTTCACATTCAGGGTCAATGCTTTTCCGAATTAATCGAGGAACTTATTTTTTCAATTCCTGGATAAGTTTCCTGTGGCTAAAGTCCCGTCAGTCCCATTTTTTCCCTATTGACGACGGATCAAAACAGTTCATATGTCCCAAGGTAAAAGAGAGTTTGAGGTTAACGGAGAATGAAATTACTCAATATTGCGCCTAATGCCTTCTGGGGGCTTGCTATACTGTCAGCCACTACCGCCTTTTCAGTCACAACCCCTTCAGCGACGGCGATAACAATTAGCGGGAGTAGTGTTCAAGACATTAGTGCTGCTGATATCGGTGAATCTTTTACCGTTTTGTTTGGCGGTAAGATAGATGGAAAAGAGACAGATGGGTTGTTGTCCAAAGCTCTCTTTAAAGTAGCGGGCTTTGAAACAGTAACTCGGATGCTCAACAATATCACACAGCAGGTGACAGAAATAAAATTTGATGTTCAGCTCAGTAATACATCTGATCCAAGCATTTTGCAAAGTCGGACATCCGGATTTGGATTTGATGTCAGTGAAACGTTAATCGGTGCAAGTGTTCAGGCAATTAACGAGGCATCAAACCTCCTATTTCAACAAGCAAATTTAGATCAAAAATTGTTGGATGGCAGGGATGGAAGCGTTGATGTCTGCTATAGCGATCAAAAGAACAACTGTAGAGGTGGGAAAAGTGGTGGAGTAACCACGGGAAATGTAGGTAGTTTTTCAACAACGCTTACTTTAAGTTCCGCGACTAAAACAATTGATCTCAATAACTTCGGAGTCCGTTATCAAAGTATTGATTTAGCGGGAACAAAACGAATTGAGGATTTGAGTGGTACAGGTTATGCAGTTACTGTCGCACCAGGGGGTAGCAAGGATTGGGCAGAGGAAAATTGTCAAGATTGTCATATGCGATAAGCAATTGTTAAACCCTAACTGCAATGCTGTAAAAACATAATAACCTGTAGGGTGTAGGGGCAAGTCGCTGCACAAATGTTCGAGGCGAGAATTAACCTATCTCGACTCGCCCCCGTCTAAATGTATGCGGTTTCAGATGATAACCGATAACCGACACAGAGCGACCCGACATAATTAAAGGTTGGGTGGTGTTAATTAAATCCGGCGGGTCGCCCCTACAGGGGGACAAACCGATAAAATTAAGCAAGAGGAGGCGATTGAAATCGCTGCTACACAAACAAAGTCCGCCTGCGCGGACTAGGTTATAACGGGGGTAGCGTTACCCGGATTTGGTATGGAAATATATCGCCTTAACTCAGTTAAATTTTAGGACAAGTCAACTATTTCCCCTCTGGAAACTGTCGCTCTCGCACATCATGACTATAGTCTTGCACCGCCTGAGTAATCACTTGCCGCAAATTTGCATATAACTTGGCAAAGGGTGGCTGACGTTCCGAAAGTCCGAGTAAATCGGCGGTGACTAATACCTGTCCGTCGCAATCGACTCCAGCACCAATCCCAATCGTGGGAATGGTTAAGGTTTGTGTAATCTTCCTAGCCAAATCTGCCGGAATATGCTCTAAAACCAGGGCAAAAACACCCGCTTGCTCAAGCGCGATCGCTTCTGCCAAAATCCGTTCCGCCGCCTCTTCTGTTTTCCCTTGCTGACGATAACCGAGAAGATGTACCGACTGCGGTGTCAAACCCAGATGACCCATAACCGGAATTCCCGCCGCCGTTAAATGGGCTACAGTTTGGACAATGGCAGGATGTCCGCCTTCTAACTTCACCGCCTGCGCCCCTGTTTCCTTCAATACCCGACCCGCCGAATGCATCGCTTGTTGTAGACTTTCCTGATAACTCAAAAAGGGTAGATCGCACACCAAGAACGCCTGTTTTACACCCCGACGCACGGCTTTAGCATGGTGTAGCATCTCGTCCAAGGTCACGGGTAATGTCGTCTCATACCCCAAGGTGACCATTCCCAAGGAATCCCCAACCAGAATAATATCAACTCCAGCCGCATCTAGTAATTGCGCGATCGCGTAGTCCCAAGCGGTCAAGACGACCAACGGACGCCCTTGTTGTTTCCATTGTTTCAGTTGCTGGATATTTACCATTAGGGGAGTTTTGATCCTTCGCGATCCTCGATGACATGGTGTGTGATTGTGTAGGGGCGGGTTTTACCGATAACGTTTAAACTCAAACCACTACCGGAACTAAACCCGCCCCGTCTAAATTATGAATGATGACTTCCTAAATAAATGACTAAAACGTCTCTGGCGGATTCTTAACAAACGCTAAATGGGGTCTAACTTGACCCGTGGATAGGCTGACCCAGGCTAGTCCTTCCGTCGTTCCCACCCATAATTTATTCCCAATATCTGGGGACAAGGAAAGAACATAGTCTGAGGGAAGATTCGACAGTTCACCCAATACCGCTCCCGTTTCCGCTCGGATTTTTAACAAGCCACTTTCCGTACCTACCCAAACGCTACCATCTAGAGCAAAGCGCACCGCTGTTACACTACGCCCCCGTAACGGAGTCACCGAACGCGGTTCACCAAAGGGATTGTTGGGGTCAATTACCAAAAGACTACTGGGAGTACCCACCCACAATTTGCCATCAGGTCCTGTGGTTAGGGATTGGACAATGGTTCCGGGTAAATTACCAACACGCTGAAGGATAAGAGCACTGGCGGTATCGACTTGCACTAATCCTTCTAATGTACCCACCCAAAGTTGACCCTCTTCATCTAATGTCAGAGCATTGGCGCTGACGCCGGGGAGTTCTTGCACCGTGGTCATCAATAATCCTTTGTCGGGACTAATCATAGCCAAACCGCGATCGCTTCCTACCCAGAGATACCCACGCTGATCTATTTGTAAGGATAAGACTCGATTCGAGGGTAATGTAAAGTTTTGTGCGGTAACCTCGTTACTGCGGGGATCTACTCGTAACAATCCTTCATAAGTTCCCAGCCAAATTCGTCCTACCCGGTCTTGGGCTAAGGCGTCAATGGTGTAGTTTGGTAAATCAACACGGGCTTTCATGCGTCCGGTGTTCGGGTCAATTCGGGCAAGTCCTGAGTAGGTTCCCACCCAGAGGTCACCTGTGTAGTCGGGTTGCAACGCGGGGACGCGAAAATCGATGGATAGGGGTTCTACTTCTCGTCGCAAGCGTTCGGGAGGTAACGGAGCGCCTCCAGGGGGAGGGGGCGCACCTTGATAGTCGGGGGCTGTCCCCAGCTCGGTTTGAGCTAGGGTCACTTGTGCCAGTACCTGGTTCGGCTCAATCCCCATCCATAGAGGAGCGGTTAAGCTTGCCAGGGGCAACCCTAACCCTAGCAGGGTAGCACCGATGAAAAGACGAATCGGGGCATTCAAAGACGCCATGTTGTCTGAGACTATTGGGATAGTTTTTCTATATCTATATCTATATTAGTCGGAGTGATGTTTCATCCTGGACTATAAAATCCTTACCTCAATACGTCCCAGATTGGTTATTCTGTAACGGAAAATTAATAATATTTAACATTTCGTTGATTTATAATAGTACCTTATACAATTCTCAAGAATATTTGAAGTTAAACTTATTGAATTCTTTGGTATATTAACAGGGTTGCTGAAAATTTCACTTGTATGGCAAGGAGCTGCACGTCGTGCCGCTTCGCGAACACGCTATAATTTTTAAATTTGGCGTGAAATGAATCGCCACAAGGATGCCACCTAAAGCCATAAGGGGAGAGAAACCCATATCAAGCAATAGTTTGGTGCTGTGGGATAATTGCTCTTATCCTGATCCGCTCAATAAAAAAATGTCTTGGCTGAGTCAAGTTTTTTGACCCAAAATGGCGGATAATAGGTAATTCAGAAACCAAAAACCAAAATGAGCAGGTTGGGTGTGGGGATGCACCCAATCCGGGCTAATTTTCAGAGTCATTTTAGCGATTTTAGTCTTTAAGTAAGGTCATAAAATCGTTAATAATGCATAAGGAGTTAGCTTGTCGCAACATTCAGTACGTTCCTAAGGAAGGAAAACATGTCTTACGCTAAAACAAAAACTCAGTCAAAAGCTGGGTATGATGCCGGGGTCAAGGATTATAAATTAACGTATTACACTCCGGATTACACTCCTAAAGATACAGATATTCTGGCAGCTTTTCGGATGACCCCGCAGCCTGGGGTACCTCCAGAAGAAGCGGGTGCAGCGGTAGCGGCTGAGTCTTCCACCGGAACTTGGACAACGGTTTGGACAGACCTGTTGACAGACCTGGATCGCTACAAAGGTCGTTGCTATGAAGTTGAGCCAGTCCGTGGGGAAGATAATCAATATATCTGCTACGTCGCTTACCCATTGGATCTGTTTGAAGAAGGTTCTGTAACCAACATGCTGACCTCCATCGTGGGGAACGTGTTTGGTTTTAAAGCCCTGAAAGCCCTGCGTCTAGAAGATATGCGGATTCCAGTGGCTTATCTGAAGACCTTCCAAGGACCGCCTCACGGGATCGTGGTTGAGCGCGATAAGTTGAACAAGTACGGGCGTCCCTTATTGGGTTGCACGATTAAGCCCAAGTTGGGTTTGTCGGCGAAGAACTATGGTCGTGCCGTTTATGAGTGTCTGCGCGGCGGTCTAGACTTCACCAAAGACGACGAAAACATTAACTCCCAGCCCTTCATGCGCTGGCGCGATCGCTTCCTATTCGTGCAAGAGGCAATTGAAAAATCCCAAGCCGAAACCGGTGAAATGAAAGGTCACTACCTGAATGTCACCGCCCCCACCTGCGAACAAATGATGGAGCGGGCGGAGTTCGCCAAGGAAATCGGTACGCCGATTATCATGCATGATTACCTGACGGGTGGCTTCACGGCGAACACCACGTTGGCGCAATGGTGTCGTCGCAACGGTGTACTACTACACATCCACCGGGCGATGCACGCGGTAATCGACCGTCAGAAGATCCACGGCATTCACTTCCGGGTGCTTGCCAAATGTCTGCGGATGTCCGGTGGTGACCACCTGCACTCCGGTACGGTTGTGGGTAAGCTCGAAGGTGAAAAAGGCATCACCATGGGTTTTGTTGACCTGATGCGGGAAGATCATATTGAGCGCGATCGCGAACGCGGCATTTACTTCACCCAAGACTGGGCATCCATGCCCGGTGTAATGCCCGTCGCTTCCGGTGGTATCCACGTTTGGCACATGCCAGCGCTGGTGGAAATCTTTGGCGATGATTCCTGCCTGCAATTCGGTGGTGGTACTCTGGGTCACCCCTGGGGTAACGCTCCCGGTGCAACGGCTAACCGTGTCGCCTTAGAAGCTTGCATCCAAGCCCGTAATGAAGGACGCAACCTGATGCGTGAAGGCGGCGATGTTATCCGCGAAGCCTGTAAATGGAGTCCTGAATTAGCCGCCGCTTGCGAACTGTGGAAGGAAATCAAGTTCGAGTATGAAGCGGTTGATACCGTCTGATACCCGGTAAGCAACCCCGGTCTAAAGCTTGCCCGATAAGCGAAGCGAAGGGACACGGAGCTTTAGCCAAGTAAGTTAAAGCTGTGCTTACCAGCCTAAGTGCTAAGCGCACTACGTTATCGGCAAGTGTTAAAGACCTACCAGTAGATGCGATAGCCAGTCTACTGCTCTAGAACCAAAAAGTTAAACAGTTTTAAGGTCACTGAAACAGTGCTTTTGGATAGTTACCGACTGATAACATTGGCGAGGCTAACTTTACCCCAGAAATGGGAGACAATTGGAG
>NZ_JAVJZI010000233.1:0-21048 GCF_040223135.1 Coleofasciculus sp. G3-WIS-01 | reverse complement strand
TGGCGCGTCTCTACATGCTCCCAGACGGGCCATGGCGCGTCTCTACATTGCTCCCATTTACCATCCGCTCCTGAGCTTCTGCCAAGGCGCGTCTTACCTGATCAAATCCCGTCCCCCCATAACTGTTACGGGCAGAAACTACCTGAGTTGGTGCGATCGCGTCGTAAATATCTTCCTCAAAGGCGGGGTGGATTTCTTTCCACTCTGGCAGGGTTAAGTCTTTGAGCAGTTTACCCGCCCCTAGACAGGTTCTCACCACTTTACCCACCAGGTTATAGGCTTCTCGGAACGGAACCCCTTTGGTAGCCAAATAATCAGCCACATCAGTAGCGTTAGAGAAATCTTCTGTCACGGCTGAGGCGAGACGCTCAGGACAAAACTCTAGACCCTCCCGCAACAAAATTGTCATGGCTTCCAGACAACCTTTGACCGTTTTTACGCTGTCAAATAGCGCCTCTTTATCCTCCTGCAAATCCTTGTTATATGCCAAAGGCAATCCCTTCATCAGCACCAACATAGCTTGGAGATGCCCGAAAACCCGCCCAGTTTTGCCCCGTACCAGTTCAGGAACGTCCGGGTTTTTCTTTTGCGGCATAATACTCGATCCCGTCGAGCAATTGTCTTTGAGGGTAACAAAGCCAAATTCCTGAGATGCCCAAAGAATAATTTCTTCAGACAATCGGCTCAAGTGAACCATAATCAGACTCGCCGCCGTCAAAAATTCAATAGCAAAGTCGCGATCGCTCACACCATCTAAACTGTTGTGATAGACATCGCCAAACTCCAACACAGAGGCGCTGTAATGTCGGTCAATAGGAAACGTTGTCCCCGCTAGCGCCCCACACCCCAAGGGAGAGATATTAACCCGGGGGTAAATTTCCCCCAATCGTTGCCAATCCCGTTGTAACATTTCCCAATACGCCAGCAAATGATGGGCTAAACTCAACGGCTGGGCGCGTTGGAGATGGGTGTAGCCAGGGATTAGGGTTTCGACATGGGATTGAGCCAAGTTGAGTAAAACCCCTTGCATGTCTCGTAACTGGGTACGAATTTGGGTGATTTTATCCCGCAAATAGAGCCGGGTATCTGTGCCAACTTGGTCATTGCGCGATCGCGCCGTGTGCAGCTTTTTCCCCACATCCCCCACAATTTCGGTGAGGCGTCGTTCCACGGCAAAATGAACGTCCTCGGCGTCAATACCGGGGTTAAATTTTCCCTGGCGGTATTCTGAACGAATTTGTTCTAAACCCTGCACCAGTTGCTCCGCTTCATCGGCTGAAATAATTCCGGTGTGGGCAAGCATTTTAGCATGAGCCACCGAACCCGTCAGGTCATACTCAATCAGTTCGATATCAAATCCAATACTCGCATTAAAACCTGCGATCGCCGGATGAAGTGCCGATTCAAATCGCTGGCTCCACGTTGTTTGTTCCGTCACAATACAGATTCCCTAGTACAAAAAGGCTCTTTGAAGGCAGAGGGAAGAGGGCAGAAGGCTGTAAGGTTTATGGTAGTTGCTTTTTCGCCTATTGTTAACGGGTATGTTATTTCCGCGCCTGCTGCACTAATCCTGGGTTTTTTATCGTTTTATCGTTTATCCTCTTCACCAAGGACAAATGACCAATGATCAATCACCCAAACGAACTCATCCCCCGAAAAATATAACCGATGATTAGACCAATCAAAAATGCCCAGACTTGACCCGATTCAATGAAATTATTAAACGCCCCTTGCATTTGACCCAAAACATCGGGATCTTCAACTTGCTGGGCTAAAACCAGTCCATCGGTTAGCCATGGACTGATCAGGTCAATAAGCGGATGGAAACTATCGACAACAGACGCTAGAGCTTGCACTTCCACAACAACCATGGCGATGATTACCTTAAATTAAATAGGTTACTCGGAAGATTTTACCTGCAACACGACCAAGGTCATATCATCACCGTTATGATTCTTTGCTCCCATAAACTGTCCCACCCGCTCAAACAGGTAGTCTAGAATGACTTGAGAGCCTTGGCGATGTTCACAAGCCCACTTAAATGCTTCAATCAAATTTTCTTCATCAAAGCGATCGCCATGTTGATTGGCAACATCGGTAAACCCATCAGTGTAATATATAATTGTGTCTCCCACATCTAGCTGGATTTGAGCATCTTCATACTCAGAATCTGCCTCCAAGCCAATCAGCATCCCTTCTGTATCGAGACGCTGGATAGAATGAGTAGACGCCTGCCATAAGAAGGGGGGATTATGGGCAGCATTGCTATAGGACAAAATTCGGGTTTTGGGATCGTACTCCGAATAAAACAGGGTGACAAATCGATTGGAATTTTCTAGGTCAGCATACATCACCCGATTCAAATGTTCCAGGATACGGGCAGGGGAGTGACGGTTGAGGACTTCTGCCCGTAGCATACCCCGCGTCATCGTCATAATTAAGCCGGCTGGCACACCTTTACCCATGACATCACCAATCACAACGCTCCAGGGTACAAATGCTTTGTCTTTATCAATATATTTATGATCACAAAAACCTAGCGGACGAAGCTGATCATAGTTAGTGGGAATAAAATCATAGTAATCACCCCCGACTCGACTTGCCGTCTGACACCGAGCCGCCAGTTCAATTCCTTTAATCGAGGGACATTGACGCGGGAGGAGGCGTAATTGGATTTCCGCGCCAATTTCTAACTCTCGATCTAAGCGTTCTTTTTTGCGAAGTTCTACAGTAAGTTCATCATTAGAGATCGCGACGGCTGTTTGATCGGCAACTAACCTCACTAATTTCTGTCGGGTTGGCGTCCAGTTATAGTTTAGGTCATCGGTAAAGACGTACAAGCGCCCTCGTTCGACATTTTTAATTAAAATCGGTGTGCCAAATAACTGAATATCTGCGTTTAAATAACGATTGACCTGCTCGTCAAAGGATGCCCAGATTCTGTCTAACTGTTCTGAACTCAGTGCCAATTTTCCATCTTCATTGCCTTGAGCCGTGATTGTTTGGCTTGCCCGTTCGAGTGCTCGACGCAATGTCTGACACGCTTGATTATCTTGGCAATGAATTTGTTCTAGCCGGATGTGACCATTTGGCTTCAACAAAACCAACGCGCCTCCCTCTGTATCGGTTACCCGTGCAGCCATCAAGGGAATTAATTCTAAAAATTGATTTAAATTGTTGAAGCTGCGTAAGGCAAATCCCAGCGAACTTAACAAATCTTGGATTTTGTGTTGTTCTCGGTGCAGGCGAGCTACAAGTTCTTTGAGTGCAGAAACAGGTGTTTTGTCAGAAGCAGCGATATAGGGAGTGCCATTCGCTGAATTAGGGGGTTGGCTCTTAAAGGGGCGTGCTGTCATCACATCAGGGTTGGGGAGCATCACGTTTAACTAAAGATATGGTTCAATCGGAGGTTGTCTCTACACTTATGGTCTTAAAGTAGCAATTGAAACACTTTTAACCATCCACGCTTCCAGAAGTCAGTTGGAAACGTCCGGACAGCCTTCTTGTCGGTATGAATAGGACAATATAAAAAGCGTGGGAAAATCCCGATGACATCCTATCTTAACGCTGTTGGTCTTTGGCGCTGTACTGAAGTCTGTTCCGGTTATTGTATAAGTATTTGACTGATTTTAGGTGTCAATCATAGCGCCAATTGAGTATTCTGCCAACATCCATCTGGGGGATTAGTTAAACTCTTTGTTGTTGTTAATCTTCCAGCAAGGGTCTAAAATCACTATTAGCTCTTAAGGAATCTCACATTTTTTCTATCGCTTGGAAAATAAAAGGTGCATTTCCCCTTTGCCTCGAATGGGATAATATTGAAGATGGATCAAGGCTGTAGACGCGCCTAAGTTTCCCATAGGGGGGATGAGGGATGAGTTGACTGCATCCATTTTGGATTTTGGATTTTAGACCCTTGAGGGATTGTGACCCACACCCCGCCTACTTTTAAAGGGGCTACCCGCCCCTTCAGCTTAAGAAGACTCCAGTTGAGACTGCTTATTTCCTTTTACTGCCCAAGCGGATAAAGAGAAAGCTCTTTTGGCTTAATTTTGCAACACTTCTACATCATGACGGAAGGCAATTAAGGCATGACCGTTCTGCATTTCGGCTAAGGTTTGGAAGATCTCATCAGAGACTTCGGACGAGACAACGGTTTTCATCTCAATGTTGGTGTTATACCCAACAATATCCCCCATGCGCCTGCCATGACCCCCTTCACCGAGGACATCGTTGATGGTGTATCCTGTTACCCCTTTACTTCTGAGCAATTTGATTAAACGATCTTTGAGTACGGATTCACCAATTATCGTCATTAAGACAGCGGGTTTGACAGAAATGGCTTCAGTAGACATAAGAAACTCCTAAAATGTTTGTTTAGGGAAGGATGACAGGCAAAGGATAACTCAATTCCTGTACCGATTCGAGACTTCCCGGAAAAATTCACCTCCTAAGATCTCTCGTCCCCAATCGACGAGTCGTTTTAATCCACTGGCGCAGTCGCTGTCGCAGATCATCGATATTAGGGGTTTGTTTACCATAACGCCAGCGTACATAAGCCTGTGAAATTTCATCAATCACGGCGGCTGAGTCAGAGGATTGCTGCTGACGCATGACTCTAGCATATTCTAACGGCGTCTGCGCGGGATGCTTAATGTATCCTTTAGCCCCCAAAGCCTTTAACATTTGCTGGTAAAGCCGTTCCATGGGCGGTAATTTCCCTAACCAGCGACGGTAACGCCAGGTTTGCCACTGCACCCAACCTAACCAACCGACGAACCCCACCGTAATGGCTAAAATTAACCCGCCAAACAACCCCATCCAACCACTGGAGAGCATTGCCCACAGTCCCACGATTAGCCGTAGCAGTGAACCAATAATTAGATTCCACAATTCTCCGATAAAATTGCTTACGGGTGTGGGTAGCCAACCTGCTACCCAACGCCAAAACTGACGCAGAACGCTAAAGGTTTCCGTGTCTTCTACACTTTGGGGAATTAATTCGTGTCCGGGAATGGGGTCAAAGGCAAACCAGCCATAGTTAGGGAAATAGACCTCCGTCATGGCGTAAGCATCGGTATTTTTGACGATATATAAGCCTGTGAAGGGATTAAACTGACCGGTATCAAATCCTACGACTAACCGCGCCGGAATCCCGATAGAACGCAGCATGATGGTTAAAGTGGTGGAAAAGTGGTCAGGATAACCGCCTTCGTATTTAAATAGAAACGCTTCGACTAAATCTTCGTCTTCCTGTAAAAAGGGAAGTTCCTTGGGGTTATCTGGAATTCTATACCGTCGTTTAACCTCTTGAGCCAAATACAACGCCTTCTCGTAGGAGGAGGTGAGGGGTTTGGGGGAGGTGGCTAAGAGTTGTTCGGTTTTTTGCCGCACCTTATCGGCGATTTCTGGTGGAACATCAAGATAGTATTTTTGGATATTGTCTGGGTAAGTGTCCGGGGCTTGTTGGAGTTGGGTGCGATCGCGTACTGGTACTTCGGATATCACCGTGTAGGTCAATCCTTCAAGTAAAGCTAGGGGCGATCGCAAACTACCTTCTGTATCAATGGCTACTTCCCTGGTGGGAAAATAGAGGCTTTTGGGATAACTCAGGGCGGGAATAATATTCGGCAGTTCCGATACAGCGGTATAACTTTGAATTACCGTTTTAGTACGACCCAAATTAAAGCTGGTGGGATAGAGTTGGAATCGATAGGACCAAGGGGGACGACTCACTTCCAACACCTGATCTTCGCGAGACAATTCCCATCCTTGACCCGTATACTGATCAAAAGCCTGCACCCGCCAAAATCCAGGGGATTGGGAACGCACCCGCAAGACGACTTTCGGCTTGAGAGTACCTCGGAGATTCTGGTTAATTTGGGTACCAAAACCATAGTAAAATGTCTCATCCATTTCACCAGGACCGCGACTGGGAGATGTTCCCTCACCACCCGTCCCCTCACCTTCACTCACATATCCGGGATTGTTCACCCCCCGATTATTCCCCTCAAAATCTCGCTCATCCAAATCCAACGGCGCACTGACGGGAAAGGTTTGCAGTTGATAACCGGGAAACCGAGGCATTAGGGCGAAAATCCCCAAACCTAGGGCGATAATAACTAACAAAAAAATACTTAACCGTCGCAGTGACAGTGGCGAGAAACGTTTAGCCCCCTCCTTTGAGGTTTTACGTTTTGGCTTTGGCGATAAACCGATACGGGATTGGTAATCGAGGATGAGTGTGGGTAAAGCGATGGCTAAAAATATCAACAGTAGCGGGGCAAACGCTAAGGTTTGGCTCAGGGTTCCTGCCACTCCCAACAAAATCAACCCGATTACCATGGAATAGCCTAAATCCTTGCGCCGGGGCAAGTCAAAGCTGTGGAGGACTTGTACTTGAATCAATAATTCTGCGAGAACGAGGCGGGTATCATTGAGGCTGGCTAATAAATTATTAAAGAATACCCCCATAGCGATTAGCATCCCAATCGCCAAAAAGAACTTGACCGCAATGTTGCGATGGCGGCGACGATACCAACTCCAGGTTGCTCCAATGATAGAGAGCGGTACAGCCCAGGCGCTCATCTGAGTTTCAGCGGCGATATCTGTGGCGACAATTCCCACAATCACTAGCCCCTGTACGAGGACTCGTAATCCTATCGAGTCTTCGGTTTGAGGCAGTGGCATTGCGCCAAGACGCTGCCACACCTGATTTAAACCAGGTAGACGCCGGATTCGCTGCATCCCTGAAGGATTCGACATAACAATTGACTCTCTTGTGCGCGAGATGGCTGTTAGCTTAAATTCACGGGTTCAATCGTATTGTATCTAAGTCCAAAGCCGGGAGTGAGAGAAGCTCCCACGGCTAACAGCTAGCACTTAACCCTTACAGGGTTGGGTAGATAGCAAAAACCAAGGGGTTTTCGTCTGAGTCTTGGAATCGAATTTCCAGGGGATAGGTTTGATTCGGCGGCAAATCAAAGGCTTCAACACTCAGGTAACCGGGGTAGGTACGCTCAGATACGGCTGATCCTTCAGGTGTACGCAAGGTCAAACTGCCACTTTCAGGCAGATGGCTGAAAGTGGCAGTGTGGGAACACCTTCTTGCATCTGATACTCGGCTTGGACAGTGACAACGCCGACAGAGGTTTGCCACTGGCGTTCAACCGGAGTCTGGTTGGGTGAAATGGGTACTGTCAACGTGCTAATAATCTCTTTAGCCGCTAACAATGCCAGAATCATCTGTTGCTCTGGGGTTGCTTGTTCATAGGGTGGGGATGGGAGTTGCTTGAGCAACAGTTGTAGTTGTTCAGAATCACGACCTGATCCCGAAGACAACAGTACCATCTGAGCTTGATTATTGAGCAACTGGAATTGGGCGGGGAATAAAGTTTCCACCGCCTTGACCATTTTTCGCCCCAATTGATAGGGGGAATATACCGACTCCGAACAAGCGTTAAATAGGGTAACTAACACATTTTCGGGGATGGGGACAGGTAGCGGTAGGTTCAAGAGTTGGGGAGTCCATAACTGAACCGATGGAACCCAATTTGGGGCTACGCTGTCTGAGATCTCAGGTTCATATTCAAAACGATCCGTCTCCCAGGGAAACAAGGGGGGATGACGCTCAATTTCAACTTGCAGTTTGCGCTTAATTAGCGCCTCAAAACGATTTTGCACGATCGGCATATCTCCCAAGTTGTAGGGGCGGGTTGTACCGCCCGGTTCGATGTCCTCACGAGTAGGAATGTTTTCGGAACCCACTCGTGTGTGGTCATTAGCGATTTCGCCAGTTATAGTGGGTGCAATGTTCACGTCTTCAAAGTCCAGTGGATCTAACTCATCAAATTGAAAATCCCCTGCTTCTAGCTCATCGGTAGGGTCTAACCCATCGGGTTGACCATTGAGTGATGTTGTAGCAGCAGGAACGGACTCTTGTAACAGCCAAGCCATTAAGCGGCTGTATAGGGTGTCCGAGTTATTGTTTATGTCACTATTCATCTTCCGATGCACCTGATCCGGATACTGAACGATTGCGAATATCCCAGGCAATTTCGAGCAATTTAAACCATCGCTTGTCAACCTGAGTCACCGTACAACCTAGGGCTTGGGCTATTTCTTGGGTTGAATGACCCTGCTGCTTGTGGTTAAGCAATTCCCTCTGTTGGGGATCAATTTTGTTCTGAAATAGCTGCCACTGGTGGGGGGTCAACCCCAGATTTTTCTCTAAATCGGCTTCCAGCCATTGGTGGACGAGTTCCCAACGGTGAGAAAGGGCAAACCGAATTAAATGATACTTAAATCGTTGCTGTAAGTAATCCCTCTGACGGGGGGTTAATCCTAATATCTCCTCAATTTCGCTTGTCGGCAAGTCTTGTAGACGCAGGGTGAAGTAGTCAGCACAGTCTTGTTGTTGTCGTTCTTCGAGATAGGCAAACAACTCCTCAACCACCTTATCCCGCAGGTTCGCTTCTAAGGGTTCAGGTTCAGAAGCCACCATCACCTCTCGCACCTGCTGAATCGCCGCATCGTTCCAGGTATTTTCTGAATCGGGAGTACCCCCTTCGGCGGCGGTATCCATGTCTACGGAGGTTTCTGGGGGTTGCTGTTGGGAAAAGGTTTGCGCCCGCAAAATTAGCAGTTGCTGGGATCGCCGTCCGGGTAAGGGAATACGCCGCTTGGCATACCGTTCGGTAAACGCCATGTACTCCGATAACTCTAGTAGCGATCGCGGGCGATAATTATCTTCAATGGACGTCTCACGCCGAAAGGCATTTAGTGATTCTACATAAAATCCCTGTAAGAAATCTTCAATCAGGGTAACGCGGGCTTGATAGCTCGCTGGGGTTTGAGACGGGGTAATATAGCGGTAGACGATCGCACTCAACGTACTCTGGAGTTCGATTCGTCCCCGGTGAGAACCAAGGCGGTAATAGTTTAAGACTTGTTTGAGGCGATGGTTGGCTAGGGTCTTTGCCCAGCTTTCAACATCTCCAGACGTCTTAATTCGATGGCTTTCATTACAAATTCGAGTGACTTCATTCGCTAAACGCGCTGCTACATCCCGACAGTTGGGCTCCGATGCAGTCGTAGACTGCCGGAGTTCGTTAAATAGCAGTTGAAAAATAGCCTCCACGCCCTGGCAGACTTCCCTCATGATGTTCATTCTTTCACAAAGACCCTAACACATACAAGCAACAACCGTTTTAATCTGGGTTTAGACTCATACATAGCAGTAAGACTTACTCGAAAAGAGGATCGCTTGATGGATTTAACCCAACAGATTCAAGCCCTGATTGACAATGCCCCTGCTGATGGGACGACGCCGAAAATGGTTGAGGCGATTGCCCCTGTTCTAACCATGCTTGCCAGTCAGTTACACCACTCGGACTATCATATTCTCCAAACTCTGGATCAAGGTTGGGTGGTAACGACCCTGAGTAATCGTGCCCAGCCTGAGGTCGAAAAAAATGTGGTCTATGCTTTTCCTACACTCAAAGATGCGGCTGATTTTCAATCCAATTGGGACCCTCAAATCGTCGCTATGCCTGTGCCAGTCACTCACATTTTGTTCCAGATGTTAGCGCTTGACACGGTAAATAGCACCGTTTTCTTTGATACACCTGGTAATTTAACAGCCGGAACCGAGGTGCGTCGAGAGGATCTGCAACGCTTGGTTCAAACCCAGCTCCAGCATACTTACTCAGCACCTCGGTCATATCCTAGCAACCTCCCCCCAGATATTGCTTGATTTAAATTAACCTACAGCCGCTAAAATTCTAGGGGTTTGATGGGTAAGCGATCGACTCGCCCGCTGCTTCGGTGCTGGAGGTTTCCCTAACCTTGACGTTTTGGTCAACCAACGCGGCTGTTATTTCTTCTGAAAACCCTGGCTTTTCTATTGTAAGCGGTTATAGTCGTTATCCAGTTTCAACGCCTGTAATTTATATCACAGAGGATGACTATGTCTGAATGTCCTGTTTGTCAAACCCAATATATCCCAGGCAATGTGAATTTTTGCTCTGTCTGTGGGTGGGATTTGACCCCCTATCCACCCGCCCTAGTGCAGTCTGTACCCTCAGAATTTTTGCAGCAGCAGTCAGTTCAATTGGATTGGGCGAGGCAAATGTGGGCAAAGTGGTCATTTTCCCAAGGGGTTTGGCAAACGCTTTCTCCTCTCAAAGAACAGTTATCTCAAATTCAACAGCAGCTTCAGCAGGCACAACAGGAACGGCAGGATTTGCGCGAGCAACTCCAACAACTGCTGCCGCAACTGGATCAGCCCTTACCCACTCTCAACACAGAAAGTCACCAAGAGTCAACGCCATTACCTCCCTTGGAAGTTGCTGTTTTGAATTATGAATTAATTGAACACCAATTCACGCTTAATGATTTTTCTGACTCAGTGTTATCGGTTGCCATTAGTCCAGATGGCAAAACTTTAGTCAGTGGCGGTTATGACAACATAATTAAACTGTGGAATCTCCAAACTAGAGAGATGATTCGCACAATTTCAGGGCATACCAATTCAGTTGTTTCTGTTGCCATTAGCCCCGATGGTGAAACGTTAATCAGTGGCAGTGCTGATAATAGCCTGAAAATTTGGAACTTAACCACGGGCGACTCAATAATGACGGCTGATGAACATTTGGATTCAGTTTTATCGGTGGCTATTAGCCCTGACCGCAAAACTGTAGCCAGCGCTAGTTCTGACGGTACGATTAAGCTGTGGGATTTGATCACTGGATATGAGATCCGCACCTTATTTGGTCATGCTGACGCCGTATTGTCAGTGGCGATTAGTCCCGATGGACAGAATTTAGTCAGTGGCAGTTCTGATGATACGATTAAAGTCTGGAATTTGAAAACAGGTAAAGAAATCCGCACCTTGACCGGACATACAAATTCTGTTCTTTCGGTGGCAATTAATCCCGATGGAAAAACCCTCGTGAGTGGGGGATATGATGATACAATTAGAGTGTGGAATCTGAAAACGGGGGAAGAAATACGCACGATTACAGGTCATGAAGATTCTGTATTGTCGGTTGCTGTTAGTCCAGCTGGGCAAATTTTAGTTAGTGGTAGTTCTGACAATACAATTAAGGTTTGGCATCTGAAAACTGGCAAAGAAATCCAAACCTTGAGGGGTCATTCGAGTTCGGTTATTTCAGTGGCACTGAGCCGAGATGGTAAAACAATAGCCAGTTGCAGTTCTGATAAAACGATCAAGGTTTGGCGCGTTTTGAGTTGACCTTAAATTGGGGTTATTTGTCATTCGTCATTTATTAGGGAAAAGTCAGGGTGTGACAACAAATTAAAAGCCTTTTCCTTACAGGGATTGGAGCTATTTAATTGTGCTACACTCCACACCCCACACCCTGCCTTGGCTTCCTAATAATAAGTTTAGTAAAGTTTGATCACACTCCCTTGGATACTCCGGGCTAAAATTAATGTTATCGGTAGAAAAAAGTCTAAGTGCTGGGCTAACCTGTAAAATCCAAAATTCTCTCCAAACTGAATTTAGAAATTCTTATAATTCTGAAAAGACTCTAAAGCTCATCTGATCATCATCCAAGCTGACTGATATCACTGCTCAATAAGACTTGAATCACCTTTTAAGTTGCACGATATCACAGACGCTTCAGCTTATCATCACGGTAGTCTTTGACAATACTCCTCATAATAGGTAATGTTGAGTTCTGAGTTGTCCTATGCAAGTCGCCGTCAGACTTTTACCGGGCGCGATCGCCGATTTATTTGCTCAAGTTAGTATGTGTGGGAAAATTACTATGGCAGATCGGTATGGACTCATGGCAGCTTTATTGGAGGATGATCTTACTGAAGAAGAACGAAATTCTATTGATAGATTACTCCATGCTTTCTGTCGTGGACGTATGCATATCGTGGATAAAATTTCAATGGTTTTGTGACACTTATTAATATCCCTTGATTTTCTGGTCAAGGTACATTTATTGGAGAATTCAAAATGACTAGCACCACTTGTGGAGACGTTCCTAAAAAATAGTCTCTTTTTTATGGGATAGTTTCGCCGGGGGAGCAGTAATTTATCTCACTAAATAAAACTAATTTCTATCACACCACTATGGCAATTATAGCAACCGCCGTAGGGGTTAAGACACATCATTTGGTAGAGACGTTACAGGCAACGTCTCTACAACAGTTCGCTTGTCCTCATCGATGTGTCTACTGCTATAAGTGACAATTAAATGCTGATTTAGTCACTTGCATATCAGATTTTAATCACATTAGTAATTGACGTATATCACCAATAAAAAAAACATAAATCACTTTTTAAACCCAGCAAATGCCTCATAGTAAAATAGTTGCATTTATCGGAGTAATATGAAACGTAAAGTCCAACTTATACCGGGCGCAATTGCTGATTTATTTGCTCAAGTAAGTTGTTCTGGTAAAATTACACTGGCTGATAGATATGGACTCATGGCAGCCATGTTAGAAGACTCGCTCACAGAGGAAGAGAGAGAGTCTATTGATAGACTCCTGCGTGCTTTGAGCAAGGGACGCATGCAAATCGTTAATGAACTTTCAGCACAGCGGTGTTGTGCTGATTCTCCGTCGTCTTTTTCAGTAACTAACTTCAGGTTAAAGAATTAGATGTCATCCACTGACGAGTGCCAAAAAATTGACAAGAGTGGGCGGCAACTTTTGCTGAAGCAACTAGGGCTTCAGTAAAGGTATGTTTGAGGATAGAGTGACAGAATGCCCCATGAAAAACATCACCGGCTCCCAATGTATCAACCGCATCAACACAAGGGACTGATAATTGACCCGATATTCCTAGAGTAAGGTACTCAATCGGTTTTTCCCCATGGGTAATCGCAATGTGAGGAATTCCAGCAGCGCTAAGATAAGCGATCGCGTCTTTGTGAGTTTGACAGTCTGGGGGATAAAAATTCGCTGAGCATAAGGCATAATCGACAAAGGGCAAGAGATTTTCTAATCCGGGTTTCCAACTTCCCCCATCCAAGACGACTGGGATCTGGCGGGATTTTGCGGATTGAGCGATCGCGCAACTCACTGCTATTTGATGACCATCAATCATCACAATATCAATATCGGTGTCAATACCGGGCGGTAGTTGCTCAATCTTCGCTTGAATCTTAGCCGCATTAATCGAAACCACAGCGCGATCGCCAGTCTCTTGAGTAACAATAATTGAAGAAATGGGTGGGGGACTAGTTACTGTCGGATCTAAATCAGCCAGAGTTACTCCCTGATCTTGCAAATCGCAATGGATCAGGGGTGTAATGGGGTGAGTTCCCACTACACCTAAGATTGTCGCGCGATCGCCTAAATAACTAAATGTGACAGCCGCGTTGGTGGCTGGACCCCCAGCCGCCACCGTATAATCAGAAGCAGCAATTTTTTCATTTTGACCCGGTAGTTTAGGGCTAAGGTAAACCAGGTCTAATGTGACCATACCCACGAAAAGCCCATTGTTTGCCATTGATTGTAGATTAGAGAATTAACGAGATAATCATAAGGGGTTAGTTGATATCTCATCAATCAGATCATCCCTTTTTCTCAGACGTTCCACTCCCCTTTAGGGAATTCGTTCGACGGGTAAACCCGTAGGTCCTAAGCCTTCAAACATCAAAACCTCACAAGATGGCAGAGTTAGAGTAGTGTAATCACAGGTATACGTAGCTAAGGGTTCGGCTCGGTCATTGAAGACTCGGACATTATAGTTATAGTCTCTAGCAACAGTTCCGAAATGATTAATGAAGCTGTATCGTTCTAAGTAGTTTAGCAGCGTCCACGGTTGACGGCTAACGACTAAATCCACCCGCTGCTCATCTTGGTAAGCGAGCCAGTTCACAAGCAGTTTACCGCCAAATTCATCAAACTGATCTTCTGCCCACCAAAGACTGGGAATTGTAATATGTTGCTGGGAGATTGTATTGGCTGTAATGATATTGGGAGGTAGGACAACCTCAGGTTTTAGTAGTTCTGTTTCTAGGGGGACTAAGGACGGTATTGGTGCCGAGGATCGTTGAGCCGTTGCTGTTGGTGTGATCAACAACAGGGAAGAAAGGGCGATGAGCCAAATTTTTAATTGCCCCAACTGACTGAACGCTGATTTAATCATCATTTCTTTACTCTAATTGTATGAGTTCTTGACATCCTCCCACAGCAAATCAAATATTATGGCGTGGGACTTATAGCTCCCCAAACCCCTCACCAGTTAAATTAGGGAAGATTTTGTTGGCATAGTTGGAAGATATACCGCAGCCGTCCGAGTAAGAGTTCCATATCTCCAGTTGAATACAGAGGCGTTTCATACCCAATACCCTCGATAGCGAGCTTGTAGAATCTCCAGCCTTCGCCATTCGTAACAATGCCCAAAATATCTATGTCATGGTTATGCTGTTGATTGTTCCACTGGCAGGCTTGCATCTCTACCAGGCATTGAGCTAACCCTTGCTCGAAATCATCTTTTTTGGCTTCAATGATACACAACATCGGCATATCTAGAAATCGCTTACGTTCAGCAATCAGGTAATCTACATATCCCGCTAACTGATCGCTTTCAAGCTGCGCTCCTTTCCAGATTTTGAGGCGCTCACAAGGGTTAATGGCTTCATCGCATATAGCATCAATCAAAAGCTTTTTGGATTCTTCATAGCTTTCAAGATCGAAGTGGCGGTTGAGTCGGGTGAGGTGTTCTTGGAAAAAGGCGCTGAGTGGAACGGGTTCAGTTTCCAGTATCCAAGGTACCAGATCGATGAGTCCAACGTACTGAAATGCCTCGCCTTTCCTGAAGCTAGAGAATTTGCGCTTCTTCGATTTTGGGATTTTCTCTGTGCGACTTTTTCCGCTTTTCATGAGATCACCTCAACCCACTATTCTGGAGGAGGAGCTTCTTTCTAGAGAAATTAATTTCCTTGAGCTTTTTAATTCCATCTGTCTCTTTTTTCCCAAAGTAGTATGATCACGGTTTCCTTTCAAGTACCATTAGCCCCAAAGCCGACGCCGAGGAGATCCATTGAGACGTTGATGAGTATCGGCAAGTAAGCCAGGAATATCGAGTTGTTCCGGACAACGGGGTAAGCAGTCACCACAGCTTGTACAACGATTACCCTTAACCCCAGCAAACCAATGTCCTGCATTTTCAAACATGCCATAACGATATTGCCCGTAATCTGTCATATCATAAGCCACGGCTAAGTTCCGCAGCCTTAATACTTCTGGAATATTAATCATTTCCGGACAGGGCAAACATTGGTAACATTGGCTACAGCAGTCTGTCCCTAAAGCCGTTTCAGCTTGGGTTTCTAAACGGGTAAATACTTCACTTTCTTGGGGAGTCAGGGAATCATCTCGCTCTGCAACGGCTAACGGGGCGTCCAATTCCTTTGGGTTAGCCGGTCCCACGCTCAGGGTGGTAATTCGGCGATCGCTCAATAAAAAACGATAGTTTAACTCTAATGGTGAGAAGGGATAGCAGAGTTCGATGAGTTTCGCCGGGGGGGTGTAGAGTCGTCCGCCCTTATCCGCCGGAGATATGATAAACACACCCATATCCTTCTGGTGCGCCAATTCTACGGCTGGATTATGGCGCTGAAAGATATAGTAGTAATGTAGGTTGATAAATTCAAATAAATTGGTCTGGATTGCTGCTACTATGACCTCTAGGGGAGCATGAGTGGAAAAGCCGAGGTGTCTAATCTGACCCTCTGCTAATGCGTCTTGTATTGCCTGCATACAGCCTCTCGGAGACTCAACCCAGGTTAGATGTTCCCAGGTGTTGATTCCATGAATGGCTAAGCAATCCAGATAGTCTAGCTGTAGACGCTCTAAGGATTCATTAATCCACTGACCCATGATTTGAGGATCAGGCGTTGGCGGTAGCTTAGTCGTGATCGTGAGTTGTTCTCGTGGCACTGGTAATTTTTTGAGGATATTCCCCAAATACTGCTCGCTTTTACCATAACTGCGGGCGGTTTCTAGGTGATTAATCCCCTTCGCGATCGCGTGTTGTACGGTAAATTGAGCATCTGACTCGCCCGCCAAGCAGCGCATGGTTCCTAGGGAAAATACGGATAGCCACAGATTGGTTTTCCCAAACCGTCGATAACGCATTGGTGACTTACCATCCCATTACCATTCCATGAGCAATGATCACCTAAGCTTCACCACCGGTTTTAAATCCTTTATGCTGAGAAAAGTCTTCCGGTCGGATGTTGGAGACAAACTCTCTAAAAGCTCGTCGTTCTTCTTCATCCGCATCTCGATCAACGGGTATTGACGCATCCGCGATCACTTCTTCCATCACCCAGATTGGGCTATCCGTGCGAAGCGCGATCGAGATCGCATCACTGGGTCTAGCATCAATTTCCTTTTTCACTTCACCCTGACGCACACAGAGGATAGCATAGAAGGTATTATCTTGGAGTGAGTGGATAATGATCCGCTCTAACTTCATGTCCCATGTTTCCATGAGACTCACAAACAAATCGTGTGTCAGAGGGCGGGGAGCCTTTTGGCGTTCTAAAGCGCTGATAATTGCTTTTGCCTGATCTTGTCCAATGTAAATCGGGAGAGCGCGTCGCTCTTGTGAATCTTTCAGCAGCACGATTGGGCTACGGGTGACAGCATCTAATGCAATTCCAGCAACTTTCATTTCAATCATTAGCTTAGCCTCTAGAATACAGTCGGCGTCGAGGGCATCAACGCGAAGCAGTAAAGCCCCATGGGATGGATTTAAATTAGAACAATTGTACTAGCTTAGCTGACTTCACCGATTAACCCCAGAATCAGTCCTCTAGTATCAAATTGGGCGGAGATCAACGAGATTGTATTCTCCCAGTATGCCCCAGTCTCAGGACGTTTGTTTCGGGACTTTATGAAAAAAATACATAACCGTTCATCCTTGTCCCCAATACCTCTCTAGGGGTTAATCTCCCTCGCTTTGATCAACTGCCACCTCCTTGCTTTGCCTCCTAACATTGGTATAAACTTGTTTTGATAAGCGATGAACTAAGTGCTTCAAGCGGTTGAATTGCAACTTTGGCTTGACTTATGTTGTCGTATTAGGGTAGGACTAATCATGAAATACTGGTTAGTTAAAAAGAGTGCCTCAGTGAGACTTCCCCTTCACTACCCCCAAAACCATTTTATCACGGAGCCTCTATAATCGGTGATCCGCGACCAGCTACTTTGATCAAATCGTGTTCACAGGATTAATTCAATCACTAGGCACCCTGCAACCGCTAGGCGGCGATCGCTTTCAATTGACTTGTCTTCCTGACAAGGCAGCCGTGATTCTAGACGATCTAGCCATTGGTGATAGTGTAGCTGTTGATGGAATATGTTTGACGGTGGAAGAAATTTTGTCCCAAGGGTTTGTGGCAACAGCTTCCGATGAGACATTGAGCCGCACTACTCTGGGGCAAAGGCATCAAGCTGCTACCTATGTCAATTTGGAAACATCAATACGAGTCGGGAGTAAACTAGGGGGACATTTTGTCACAGGTCACATTGATGGGATTGGTTCTCTACAGGACTCTGTAAAAACAACAAATTCCTGGATTCTATGTTTTACTTCACCGACATCCTTACAAAATTTATGGCAGCGTCATGTTGCTCGTTTTCTCGTTCCGAAGGGGAGTATTGCTGTCAATGGCGTCAGTTTGACCATTGCTGAGTGTGATCCCCACGGAAGTTGGTTTAAGGTGGCAGTTATTCCCCACAGTTATGCTCAAACCAATTTGAGTTATTTGCAGTTAGGACAGTGGGTGAACTTAGAAAGCGATATTTTAGGCAAGTATGTTGAGAAATTACTATTACTAGGGGATCAAGTCAAGAGTGTGAATTCTTTATCTACAGATGATATTTCACCTGAATTTCTCGCCGAACACGGGTATTTGTGAATTATTAACTTAACGTTTATCTTGGAAATATAGTTGTCGCCATTCTCAAGATAAAGATTGAAAATGCCCCCGCCGTACCGATAATTAATCCGCAACACTTATCAACCTCGGTAACGGTTTATGGATTTCCGCCCTCGCAAAAGAAATATTTTCCCGAAGGAATTAACTTTTCCGCGCCAACCATTCGCCCCAGTGCGCCTGTTAAAATTCTACCCACCTATCGCATCCAAACCGTAACCGCGACAAATCATTGGAATCGATTACCTCAAGAACAGTCTACCTTTGTGTCTCATCAAATTGATACGAAAGTCGATTCAGGAACCAGCGGCGGTGCTGTTTTTGCTGAAGACTTAGGTGGTGTGGTAGGCGTGATTCAGTGTAGTAAAAGCGATGAAAGTTATCTGATTCGCTGGGACAATTGTTTAGATAGTTTAGATGAACTGGGGTTAGAACCAGAGAAGAATGCCGTTTGTCAATTTCTGGACGCGATTGAAAATGATGAACGATTTAAATCCATTGGCTTTTTCCACACACCGCAAAAAGTTGTATTGCAAGAGCAATATATTCCGATTCAAGTTACGCTGGAACGGAAATATAAACATGAGGTAGAAACGACTTGGGGGTATGCGGAATTTGAGACGGAAATTAAACGAGTTTATGCGCTAAAAGGTGGGGTAGAAGAAGTTGAGGAATCGCGACAAAATCAGGTGGATTGGCAAGAGGCGAAAAAAGCGCATTCAAGAGTAATGGTTTTGGCTGATCCGGGAATGGGAAAGTCTACGTTATTAAAAATGGAGGCGGGATTAATTGCTAAACAGGAGAGGGAAAACCTAACCCCCCAGATTTCTTCTCGATTAGATCTCTCTTCCGTTACCCTTATAGATCCCCCTTCCGTCCCCCTTAAAAAGGGGGAAACTAAAGAAGGCGGCGCTGATGTTCCACAGAATGGAGAACTAGATTCTCCTCGTATAACCCCCCTTAAAAAGGGAGAAATCAAAGAAGGCGGCGCTGATATTGTACCGAACGAAGAACCAGATTTCCCTCATATAACCCCCCTTTTGAAGGGGGGTAGGGGGGATCAAAAAGCTTTAGATAAGAGTTCAACTGTCAACTTAAACAAGCTAGAAACCAGGAAAATAAATGATGTAATATTCCCCCTATTCCTGCGCCTATCCGATTTGGATGAAACCCCCCAAGAAATCATTGAGTCAATCCCTCAACTGATCCAGCGAGATTATCCGAAAAACTATCCTGCTATCGA
This sequence comes from Coleofasciculus sp. G3-WIS-01, assembly GCF_040223135.1. NCBI lineage: Bacteria > Bacillati > Cyanobacteriota > Cyanophyceae > Coleofasciculales > Coleofasciculaceae > Coleofasciculus > Coleofasciculus sp. G3-WIS-01. Next base: position 1,869 of record NZ_JAVJZI010000233.1, on the reverse strand, counting down.
CACACTGTTACAAGAAAAATTAGAGAACGGCAAATGTTACTTACTGTTAGATGCCTTAGATGAAGTCCCCAAACAGAATCGGACTCGTTTAGCCGAAAAGCTGAACCGATTTGCCCGCAATTATAACTGTCCGATGATTTGTACCTCTCGCATTGTTGGCTATGGCGGTGCTTTTTTGCAGGAGGCGAAAGAAGTAGAAATTGTTCCGTTTAGTCAAAAGCAAACCGAATCTATGATGATGAGATATTTCCTCTGGCAAGGACGTTAGCTGTTCGATTCAGCAAGGAAAACCTACCTTTTATTCCCGTCTATCCTAAGTTCGTTCGCTTTAGCTATTCACCTATATTGGCAACAGTGAAGCGTCTTGGGCGATCGCTCAGACAAAAGATTTGGGAAATGCGTTCAACTGGATGATTAGTTCAGGATGCGATTTTGAACTGGGGGAGGGCGGGTTTTGTTCTACAGTTATCGGTAAATCCTAAAAATTAATCCCTAAACCCGCCCCTACAGATTGTTTTGACAATGACGCGATACAATAGACAATCTCTACCGGCTTGATCCATGCTCAAAAGCCTAGCCATTGGATTTGACGTTTAAACCGGGCGCAAGCCTTGCGCCCCTACAATTCTAATCCACTAATTAAGGTGTGCCACGCCAGTAGTTTGTTATGCCAATCACAGCCAGGGTTTAACGAATTCAGGAATAAGGAGGCAATGCTCGCACAACGATGACAACTACCCTAGATCAAACCATTACCTTAGCCGAATTCCTCAACCTGCCAGAGACAAAACCTGCCAGTGAATTTATTAATGGTCGCATCTACCAAAAACCAATGCCTCAAGGCAAACACTCTCGCCTACAGTTTCAACTGTGCAATAGGATAAACCACGTCGCTGAAGAGTCACAAATTGCCCTCGCTTTTCCTGAACTGCGTTGCACCTTTGGCGGGCGTTCAATTGTTCCTGATGTTACTGTATTTCAATGGCAACGAATACCTATTGATGCTAACGGTGAAATAGAAAATGTATTCGCGCTTTCTCCTGATTGGACAATTGAAATTCTCTCCCCTGATCAGAATGCCACAAAGGTAATCAGAAATATCCTCCATTGCCTAAGACACGGTACTCAGTTAGGATGGTTTATTGACCCGGGTGAGCGGTTAATTCTTGTATTCTTGCCGGGACAACAACCCCTTGAGATGACAGGTGATGATCTCTTACGGGTACCTAAATTTTTGGATTTAAATCTAACCGTCACTCAGGTATTTGCTTGGTTAAAAGCTGGAAAATAATATCCTCACGCTACAGTTAAGTTAAGGTGAATGTCGCTGACTTAAGCTGGTTTCGTAGTAGGCACTTTAGTGCTATAAGCGAAGACAGCGCAGTAGGGAATTTCGGATTTGTTTGCCACGCGATCGCACTATCGTAACAATCTCTATGAAGTGTTGAGAATATTGAAGCATTTGGGGCGTTTAATTTAGTCACCCTTGACAAGATGAACAGACTGTGTGTTCACAGGATAACTGATTCATGATGACGCGATCGCATAATACTCCATCCTGCGATTACTCCCTTCCCGGTAGAATATTTCCTATTGTTCTCTTCTGCTGTTTCCCCTAAAAGGGCGGGTTTAGTCAAGCTATCCGACATCAACAGAACCTTATCTGTTAAACCCGCCCCTACAAACCCTGCTCCCTCTGCTATCGAAGGTTTAGGTATTTTTAGAGCGTTGACATCCTCCCCCGGCTAAAGAGCGCGGGGGATTCCTCACCACGCCACCTTTAGCCGGGGTGGTCGCTGATTGGGGTTGACGCTTCGCTGAAGGTTGCCTCCAAATCAGGTCTTACACCCTCTCCACGTCCGTTTATAG
>NZ_JAVJZI010000226.1:0-16008 GCF_040223135.1 Coleofasciculus sp. G3-WIS-01 | reverse complement strand
CAAAAATCTGCGATCGCGTCTGAGGTATATAATGATTGGAAAGTCATTGATGACGTACCCGTTGTAATTATACATGTTTTCCTGGTGTTTCAGTTATCAATTAACCTTACTTCTTGCTCCCCACTCCCCCCCCCCATTCGCCCCCCCCGTCACACCCCCCTTGATACCCCCCCTTATACCACCTGTATACCCCCCTTTCTACCCCCCTTTCACAGGGGGGCTAGGGGGGATGGGGGGATGAAGAGTGACTGGGGATAAGGACTAAAACTTACAATAAATATATGCTTGAAGCTATTATTGTTTTAGTAATTATTGTTGGGATTTGTGCTGGGGTTCTATTAAGTCCACTTTTGACTAAATGGCGACGTAACCGTATCCGAAATAAACCTTTTCCTGGGCGTTGGCAAACATTTATCGAGCAAAACTTTCTATTTTATCACCGTCTCCCTCAATCCTTACAACAAAAACTCCAGGGTTACATTACTCTTTTTTTAGCCGAAAAACAGTTTATTGGATGTGGAGGATTACAGATTACGGAAGAAATCAAACTGGCAATTGCTACCCAAGCTTGTCTGCTTTTACTGAATGATAGCGGTGACTATTACCCCAATTTGGTTTCAATCCTTGTTTATCCTAGCGCGTATCGGGTCAAACCGACGAAGCGAATCAGTGATTATGTCGTAGAAGAAAGAGATGAAGTGAGACTGGGGGAATCTTGGACGCGAGATCAACTTGTCCTGTCCTGGGAGCAAATCGAATATGATATCCAGAATTGCCAGGATGGACATAATGTGGTTCTCCATGAATTTGCTCATCAGCTCGATCAAGGCGATGGTATGATTAACGGTGTACCGAAGCTGGACTCTAAGGCTGATTATCGGGCGTGGGCGCAGGTATTTACCCAAGAGTATCAGCAATTACAACGTGATGCTCAACGCGGTAGAAAAACAGTGATGAATAAATACGGTGCGACTGAACCAGCCGAATTTTTTGCTGTAGCGACAGAGACATTCTTTGAAAAACCTGAGCAAATGGCGAGGAAACATACCGCGCTTTATCGGCAATTGAAACATTATTATAAGTTAGACCCACTAGAGTGGACGTGAACGACAAGGGCTTTGTGATCTTGTACTATTCTCAGAATAGGAGGTATAGGGTGAGCGTCCAATTCATAGGACAATGGCTCCGAACTAGAGGAGCTGAAGACATCTGGAGCATCCGTTTTGGAAAAAGCATTCCCCAAAGTCACGGCACTGCCTGCAATGGTTTCAGCGCCTTTAAAACAGCTAACCTGCAAAATTGGGATGCTCTCAAAACATCTCTGGATAATAGCAAACTTTAAAAAACTATCAAACATGCCATTCTTTGCTACCATAAAAGGATAAGTAAATAACCTTTATTTTATTCATGCCGAAAACTCGGCTAAGCTTTTATATGCCAAATGACATGAAGAAATATGCCAATATAATCATAAATAAATAGTCAAGGGTAGTGTTGCTGAGGAAAAAATATGAACGCATTAATTATTTTGGCTGAAGTCAGTCTGGTAATTGTCATTTTCTTGGTTTTGACTTGGCTTGTGAGTCAGTCATCAAAGCTGTTGATTAAATACCCACTATTTAATATCAGCGCTCCACAAGTCAAAATCATGCGTCGGAACATCACCGGATTGTTACTACTGACTTGCTTGGTGCTGTGTATTTTGATTGTCGGTGTTAATGGTTTCCTGATCTATCAAGGGAAAGACTTACAAAAATATACACTCGACCTGATTAGGCTTATTCCACCTAGATTTTGGCTAGCCTTAGCAGTTGGCATGGCTCAAAGTCTTGGTGCGGTAATTTTAGCGGCGATCGCTCTAGCCTTGATCAAATACTGCCTCGAAATAGGGAACACTCGCGCCAAAAATATAGACAGCAGCAGCACCGATGATGAAAGTATTGATGCTTTTTTTAGCGAACTTTATAAAAGAATAAAATGGGGGAGTTTGCTGTGGATAATCGGTTGCTGTAGTCTGTTTTTAAATTTACCCCCCGTAATTTCTGACTATATTTTTGTCGCCCTACGAATCTATTTAATCATCGCGGTTGGATTACTCATCATTAAAGCGACGGCGGCGATCGTGGATATCCTAGATGCTCTCAGTATCAGATACTCTAGCCCGGATAACCTATTAAGATTTTACGATCGCCTACGCCACCTGATCCCCTTTTTGAAGCGGTGTTTGGAATTGGTTCTCTACGCCTGCATCGCTACACTGGTAACTCAGCAGATTGAAGTCATCGCCAACCTGTCCGATTTTTGGCTGCGAATTATCAAAATTATTACCCTGATCTTCTTGAGCCGAGTGTTTTATGATGTGGTTTATTTACTGGCGGAAGAATTAGTCTTTAAAGAGAAACATTTGACCGACAGGCAAAGAAGCAGACGCTTAACCCTGATTCCACTGTTTCGCAGTATGTTGCAATACTCAATTTATTTCACCGTTGGGATTTCAATCCTGTATACTCTTGATATTGATCCAACTCCTATCCTAGCGGGTGCGGGTATTATTGGTCTAGCGGTAGGTTTTGGCGCCCAGGAACTGGTTAACGATATCGTTTGTGGCTTCTTTATTCTGTTTGAAAACTACTATTTAGTCGGGGATTATATTGAAGCGGGGAAAGCAGAAGAGAAAGTCGTCGAGGGTACGGTGGAGGCAATTGAACTGAGAACCACCCGCCTCAGACATCCCAATGGTCAATTACAGATTATTCGCAATGGCGCGATTGGTTCGGTAACGAACTACTCTAAAGAATACATATTTGCCGTCGTAGAAGTTTGCATACCCTATAATGCCAACTTAGCCCATGTCTATCAAGTTGTTGAAGAGGTAGGACAGGAATTAAAAGCCAATTATCCCGATGTCCTCGAACCCACACAAGTTGATGGTGTGGAAAGTCTAGGGGAGTCTAACTTGTTGCTGCGGACATTAACAAAGGTACAGCCAGGAAAGCATATTCTAATCCAGCGCATTCTGCGGAAGATGTTTATGGATACCTTGCGCTCCGAAGGTATTCTATTACCGGCTCCGATTAAAAATGAAGAATAATTTAATAGGTGTGCCACGGCACTAAAATGTTTTAAGCTGGCTGAGTTGAGTGTCACTGTAGGAGAGTCCCATTGTTGAACAACTTCCAAGAAGCAAAAGCCCATTTCATCGCCTCTCATCGGCATCCGATCAATCAGAGGCTGCACCACCTCACCAACCTACTCGCGATCGCAGCCGTAATCCTACTATTCTATGATTGGCGCTTAACCTTGGTTTGCCTCATCCTCACCCAAGTCTTTGCTTTAGGGGGACATGCGTTCTTTGAGAAGAATGAACCCGCGTTTCGCAAATATCCCGGTATAACCATCCTCGCATCCCTGTCTTGGTCATTCGAGAACTGGTTTGGCTTGCGCCCCGCCAGGAAGGTGTAGAGACGTGCCATGGCACGTCTGGGAGATAAGTGATACCAAATCCCTTGGGTATTTTTTCCTTCTACCCAGGCGAGCCATCTGCCTCCTGCCTTGGAGCCTTCTTTTCCCATAGCCCGAATCCGTAACATTTAGTAACATTAAAGACTTAAACCTTCATCAACAAGTTGAGGAGTGAGAATGTATCAAGACTTGCTAGTGATCGATGCGGATGCTCATAAGCTAGAGAATCCGATGATTATGCGGGATTATCTAGAACCAGAGTATCGCGATCGCGTCGGTTTAGTGATTGATAGTCTCGGTGATCAACGGGCAAAGATTATCGACTTTAATCCAGAAACCGGGAAAAATGACTTCCTGCGGATGTTTCCCCAACCTCAGGGGTTAGGTAAAGGTGGCTTTCGCAATCTGCATCCAGACACCACATTGGGTGCGATGTTCAACCGGGTGCGGATTCAACACATGGATCAAGAGGGGATTGATGTCCATGTTATCTTTGGTACGCTGAATCTGATCTTTTCCAGTATTCTGGATAAAGACTTTGCGATCGCACTCTGCCGCGCCTACAACAATTACATGGCAGATGATTGCCGGGGTTACGATAATCGCCTCAAACCCATTGGAGTTATTTGTCTTCAGGATGTAGATGAAGCGGTTAAGGAAATGTATCGCTGCGTCAACGAATTGGGGATGATTAGCGTCGCCGTTGCGCCAAATATGCCCATTCCCCATCCCAAAGCCCCCGATGCGTTTCCCGAAATCCGCACCTGTAAGGCAATTAGCCATCCTGACTTCCGTCCGATTTTACAGGCGGCGGTAGACTTAAATATTGGCTTAGGGATTCACGGGGGACCTGGTTCCTACATGGTGGGCGGAATTGCGGATCATCTGGAAACCTTTGTCCTCAACCATATTTTCGTCCAGCGCAACCAGCAACAATTGGCATTAGCGCGGATGGTATTTGACGGGGCGTTTGAACAATTTCCCACCTTACGGGTTGGCTTCTTAGAAGGCGGTTGTGGTTGGGTGCCAGATTTAGCCCATGCATTCCACGAACATTGGGAAAAGCGGATTCGCGACTTTGACCCGAAACATCCCTATCGTCCGTCTTTAATGGAATTCACCAAGTTGATGATTCAAGAAAAAGGCGGACGCGATAATGTAAACATTATCTCTCAGGCGAAAAACCTGTTTGATTTGTTGTGGAATGCGGCACATGATCCGACCAAAATTGATGATGCTAGCTTGTATGAACATTATGACTTGCGTCACCGTGACCCCTTAGAGTATTTTGAACGGGGTCAAATCTTTACCTCCTTTGAATCCGATGATCCAGGTCCTGCTTATTTGCCCGTGGCGATGGGTGAGATTGGTAAGCATTTAACCTGTTTCTCTGGGGATTATGGTCACTGGGATGGTGTGCTGCACGGCTGTGTCCAGGATGCTGCAACTGTTGCCGATTATGACCGAGAACATCTGGGACTGCTGTTGGCGGGGAATGCGTTAGCCTTATACGGCGATCGTTTGCGTCAATCACTACCAGAAAAACTCATGGTTGGTAGCGTTTAAGACTAGATAGCGACCTGATTAGTAGAGACGTTCCGCAGGAACGTCTCTTAAAGGGGAACACCTATGGCGAAGACAGCGCAACTACGAACGAACTAGCGCTGCGGTTCCATATCCCCATACTTAATCAAAAGCGCGATCGCAATACTCACGGCGAAAATTAACACCATACTCAGCGCTGAACCAAATCCCCAGTTCTGTGTTGCTCCCAGAAATTGGTTGTAAATTAGACGGGATACCGTCATGCTGGAAGCCCCCCCCAACAACTCCGGATCAACAAAATCCCCTAAGGCGGTAATAAACACCAGAATCGAACCGGCTGCAATACCAGAAAAGGTTTGGGGTATGGTTACTTTCCAAAACGTTTGCACCGGATTAGCCCCCAAATCCGCCGCCGCTTCTAATAAACGCTGATCCAATTTTTCTAAAGACGCATAGAGAATTAACACCATGTACGGTAAATAACTATACGCCATACCAATTAATACCGCCGAACTGGTATTTAAAAGTTCCAACGCGGGTAAACCAATCGCCGTTAATATGCTATTGAGTACCCCTGTGGGTCGCAGAATCGTAATCCAGGCATAAGAGCGCAACAGAGAGGAGGTAAAATTAGGTAAAATAAACCCCAATAAAAGTAAATTCTGCCAACGCTTTGGTGCCATCTGAGCAATCCAGTAGGCTACTGGAAACCCCAACATCAGACAAATCACCATCGTACCCACCGCAAAAAACAGCGATCGCGCCATCACCTGAAGATTAATCGGTTCAAAGACGCGCAGATAGTTCTCCAATCCAGAGGGGTTGACAATATCCCCAGGTTTAATATCGGGAACCAAGCTCAACTCAAAGATGACCAGGGTTGGTAAAACCAACAATAAAAACAGCCACAGTCCAGCGGGTCCTAATAACGCCAAGGGTTCTAGCCATCGGCGCCCTTGACCTGTGGGTTCTTCTATCAACGATGGTTCAGTCATACTATCCGTGGCTGCGGGATTGGGTAAGGAGGTAGGAGAAATTTTTTTGTTGGTAGACACAGGTAGACACAGTATAATGATAAATTATGAATTATTGACAAATGCCTGAATTTATACTAAGAGCTGGTTAGTTTTGTCCAGTAGCGTTCATAGACGGCTTCAACGTCTTCTAAAGGTTCCAAATTTTCGCACCGTTCCAGTGCTTCTTCTGGGGGAAATAGACTGGTATTATTTTTAAGTTCGGGAGGTAAAAGATTATAGGCGGCTTTATTGGGGGTAGCAAAGCTGAGGCGTTCGACGATGCGTGCGGCGACATCCGGCTGCAACATAAAGTTGATCCAAGCGTAAGCGCCATCGATATTGGGAGCGGTTTTGGGAATAGCTAAGGTATCAATCCAGAGTGAGGAACCACTTTCAGGAAGCACATAGCGTAAATCCTCATTTTCTGGCATGATTTCAGTGGCATCGGAAGAATAACACATGGCGATTTTCAAATCTCCACTGAGAATTTGGGGACGCCAAGCATCGGACGTAAAAGACGCGATCGCTCTTTTTAAGTCCATCAGGGCTTGATACGCTGCTTGAATATGTTCCATGTTGGTGGAATTGTAAGAATACCCCAACATTTTCAACGCCGCGCCCATGACTTCTCGCACATCATTAAGCAAGGTCATCCGTTTTGCCAATTGCTGCTGATACACCCACAGATAGTCCCAATCTTCTGGAGGAGGTTGGACTTGCTGGGTGTTGTAAATCAAGCCTGTGGTTCCCCAACTGACGGGAACAGAGTGGCGATTCCCCGGATCATAATCGGCTTCCTGAAAACGGGAAAACAACCGATAGATCCCCTCAATGCGGGATTGTTCGAGTTCTAGCAACATCCCCATATTGATCATCTTTTGCACCATATACTCCGAAGGGTAAATGATGCTGTAAGCGCCCCCGCCACCCGCCTGTAGTCGAGCCAGCATCGCTTCATTAGAATCATAGACATCCGCGATCGCTCTAATACCTGTTTCTGCCTCGAAGCGGTCTAACAAATCTTGGTCAGTATAGCCAGACCAGGTATAAATGTATAACAGATTGCCATCGTTTTGACTCCCCGCTGCAGGGCTCACATTTGCCAGTCTCCAGCCACACCCTGACAGCGTTAGCCAGGGTAAAGTTGAAGCCGCCGCTTGTAAAAACTGACGGCGGGTTGGTCGTTTTCGGGATGTTGGCTGGTTAATCATTTTTAGCAATAGCGGACAGATTGTTCTAGGGGCAAAGGTTCGCCGGTTTCCGCATCAGTGTTGTGACAGGCAAACATGATCTTGGGGGGAAGTTTCTCAAATTCGAGATCATTCCCATTCCCTTGCAGGACATAGCCGCGTAATTCTTTTATGGGTAATTGGGTAAATTCGTCAATATCAGGCGTAAAAGAACGCAGGATCAACGAACCATGGGGTTGACATCCCCCCAAAAGTTTGGCGACAAAGAATTCCTTGATATCCAACTGTGTTCCGTAGGTTACCTTATTTCCCTGACGATTAAGGTCAATGGCAAAGGAGTCACCATTACTATTGAGGAACGTCGCGATCGCACTTGAGTTACAGTGGGACTCCAATTCGGATAAAAACAACCGTACTCCTGATTCTGCCATGGTATTTACTCCTCTAAAGCGATACAATCGGTCGTTGCCCAACGGGCGTACACTGAGGTATGGGGTTCGGGTAGCTTATTCATGGTATTATTCGGCAGCATCACCGTCAGGCGATCGCCGGTTAGGAGTTCCACGACCAAGTGAACGTGAGTTCCCAGATACATAACATGTTTGAGACGACCTTCAAAGCAATTCACGGTTGAGGAAGGCGGTGAAAGGCTCAAGCGAATTTTCTCCGGACGCACGCTAACCACCATTTCCTTGGAGTTACTCCCCCATTCTTTGACCTCAGGGGACTGTACCACCATCTCTAAACCACTGGAGGTGATAATTTGTAGCGTAGAGGAATCGGCAGCGTGCAAACGACCCTTAAACAGATTTGTATCACCAATAAAATCAGCCACAAAGGGGGTACGGGGACGTTCATAGATTTCAGTGGGGTTGCCCACTTGTTCAATTTTCCCCGCCTGCATCACAGCAATCCGATCAGACAGACTCAAAGCTTCTTCTTGGTCATGGGTCACCATAATAAACGTTAACCCCAAATCCTGATGCAAGTTGGACAGTTCCACCTGCATTTCTTTGCGAAGCTTAAAATCTAACGCCCCCAAGGGTTCATCCAACAACAGAACCGTGGGACGATTCACCAAGGCTCGTGCTAATGCTACCCGTTGTTGTTGTCCTCCAGACAGTTGAGCGGGAAATCGATTGCTATAAGTCTCCATTTTCACCTGTTTGAGGGCTTGTTTGACTCGATCCTCAACATCTGTCCCCTTGAGCTTTTTCAGTCGCAACCCGAAGGCGACATTTTCCGCAACAGTCAGGTGATTGAAGAGAGCATAACTTTGAAATACCGTATTGACAGGTCGGCGATGAGGAGGTATTTGATTCATAGGTTGCCCTTGAATCAAGACCTCACCCGCCGATGGGGACTCAAATCCTGCCACTAAGCGCAGGGTGGTCGTTTTACCGCAACCCGATGGACCGAGAATGCTAAAAAATTCTCCCCGTCGGATCTTCAGGTCAATGCCCCGAACGGCAGTCTCGCCGTTGAAAACCTTGAAAACCTTGCGGAGTTCAACATCAAGCTCAGCCGTAATATCCGGAGCGCGTTGGTCTTTGACGGAAGGTTGAAACATAATAATTCATTCACTAACACAAAGTCGCCCTGATTTGACCGATGAAACCCTATCTGATTTTTATACTTGGGTCTATTTTATCTGTCTACTAATTGTGTGGGGTGGCTTCAGATAACTGACCCGCTAAAATTTCCACTGCTCCCAGATATAGCTTGTTACCTGTAGGAACATTGCTCTCTGGCTCCATAATCCTGCACGCTGTTAGTCAAAAACGTCCCCGGGAATGCATTCTCGGAAAGGATGCGCTATTATTTCACCTTGTGTGACTGGGTTAACGACCTAGTTGGGGACAGATAAGCCACTTTTGTGAAAAAAGCGTCACAATCAACACTAGACTAAGTACAAATTACTCAAGAGAGTTGAGAAGCTGTTTACCATGACCGTAGTTCAGCCCTATTCCGTAGGTCGCCAAACGACACCCCGTACCGTTGGACGAAATTACCAATCGGTTATTGTCATGCTGATTGTCAGCTTGTTCCTAGTTGGAGCCATGGGTTCTCGTCTGGCGTATTTACAGTTGGTTCAGGGAGAACGTAACCGACAACTGGCTGAAAATAACCGGATTCGGCTGGTGCCCAAGCAGCCGGTGCGGGGCAATATTTTTGACCGCAAGGGCAAAGTGCTAGCCAGTTCTCGCTTGTCTCATTCCGTGTTTTTGTGGCCCGTGGCGCTGAAAAAAGCCGAATGGCCCCAAACGCGCCAACGTTTGTCCCAACTGTTAACTATTCCGGAAGAGGAGATTCAAAAACGGGTCGAACGAGCTGGCTTTAATTCACCCTCACTGATCCGAATTGAACGGGGTCTCTCACCTGCCCAAATCACCGCTCTACAGGAGTATAGTCATCAACTAGATGGGATAGAGGTGGATATCGAAGCGGTAAGAGACTATCCCAATGGGGATGTAGCTGCTCACGTTTTGGGATACACCGGTGAACTGAATGATCAAGAACTAACACAACGCCGCGCCGACGGTTATCGCATGGGTGATGTTGCTGGCAAGATGGGGGTTGAAGAAGCCTTTGAACCAACCCTGCGGGGAGAATGGGGCGGTCAGCAAGTGGAGGTCGATGGTGCGGGTCGAGTTCTGAGGATTTTGGGTGAGAAAGAGGCAAAATCTGGTAAAGATCTGCAAATCACTCTCGATTTAAAGACTCAGAAGGCAGCCGAAGCCGCATTGGGCAATCAAAAAGGAGCGATTGTTGCCATTGATCCCAGAAATGGAGCGGTTTTAGCCATGGTTAGCCGTCCCACATTCGATCCCAACATTTTCTCCAGCCGGATTACCCCAGACATGTGGCAGGAATTGCAAGGGAAAGGAAATCCCTTTGTCAATCGGGCGATGCGTGGGTTTCCACCGGCGAGTACGTTTAAGGTGGTGACCCAAACAGCCGGTATGGAGTCCGGAAAATATGGCCCCGGTACCGTGTTGCAAACCTTTGCGGCACTGAATGTTGGGGGTACATCCTTTGGCGAATGGAACCGTGCAGGTTTTGGTCCGTTGGGATACCAGCAGGCTATGGCGTGGAGTAGTAATACGTTTCATGGTCAAATTGGCAAAGGGGTAGGTGGACCGACTTTAATTGAATGGGCGAGGAACTATGGATTTGGTCAACCAACAGGAATTGAGTTATCTGAAGAAGCTGCCGGTTTGATTGCGGATGATGCCTGGAAGCGGGAGCGCTTTAACTGGGAATGGACAGTTGGGGATACCGTGAATATGTCCATTGGTCAGGGATTTACTCAGGCAACCCCCCTGCAAGTGGCGGTCATGTTTGCCGTTCCGGCTAATGGTGGCTATCGAGTTAAACCCCATTTATTTAAGGACAATGAGCCGGTGGACAAGTGGCGAGTGCCGATGGAGATGAAACCTTCAACTACAGAAACCCTGCGTAAGGGATTACGAGCCGTGGTTGCTGGTGGTACGGGGCAAGTGTTAAATGTCCCTCATTTACCTCCGGTAGCTGGAAAGAGTGGCACGGCTGAGGCGCCACCAGGAAAGCCTCACGCCTGGTTTGGTGCCTTTGCTCCCTTTGATAAACCTGAGATTGTTGTGGTGGCTTTTGCTGAGCATTCCGGTGGCGGTGGCGGTTCCGTAGCTGCGCCAATGGTTAAACAGGTATTGGAAGCTTACTTTGATGCCAAGTCCCCGGACGAGGAAAAGAAACAGTAGGTAAAGTGTTGAATTTGGAGCTGGGGGAGCTGTGTAGAGACGTGCCATGGCACGTCTGGGATCAGGGGGAGGTGGGTACAAGGATTCCCCATGACGAATCCCCTATCTAGGACAAATAACGTATTCATTTTACGCCAATTGGCTGATGTTAGTTCCGGGAAATTTATTGTATGATTACGTTAGATTTCCGCTGCTCCTATATGTCAAAAACATTGAGTGTGCATCCTAAATATATCCAAGCTGTCGAACAAGCTTGGAGATATAAGAGTAACGGACAAGAGCAAGAGCTAGCTGAACAGTTAGGTCGCTCCCTACCTATTGTAATTAATAATCTTTTTCTCAAAGGTCAGCCGGTTAATCAACTCAATTTCCGGCAAATTTGTCAGCTATTAGGACTGGATTGGCGAGAAGTAGCTGGCTTGGAGGGGAAAGAATCATCGTTAACCTCTTTATCTTTAGCTCTCAATTCGGGTGAAAATAAACTTAACTCCAGTTTGTTTGCCCAAAAAGTAACGGTTGATAAAGCGTTACAGGATCTGGTACGTACTCTTTGTGAAATGTTAGGTCGTATCACCCGTAAAGCGGGAGACTTGCTGAGTGCCGATCGCACCAGTATCTTTTTAATCGATCAGCACAAGGAGGAAGTAGGTTCTCTAATTGCTGAGGATGGGAAAGGGGGTTCCCTAATCATTGATATCCCAATGAACAAGGGGATTGTTGGTCTGGCTGCTCGCTCATCAAACATGATCAATATTCCCTTTGATGTCTACGACGACCCCCGTTCAGAACAAGCGAAGAAAACGGATAAAAAAACAGGTTACCGCACTTATACGATTCTGGCGTGGCCCCTATTGAATCGGCAAAAAGACGTTGTTGCTGTTGCCCAATTCATTAATAAGCTCAAACCTAATTCAAACCATAACGAAGACTTATCCCAGCGAATTGACAAGAAAGGGTTTACCTCGGAAGATGAATTCGTTTTTGCCAAGTTTGCCCCATCAATTATGGGTATCTTAGGTAAATGTCAGCTCTGTCATCAACTGGCTCACAAACTGGAAACGAATCAAAAAATTACCCGAGGTGGTGTTGTCCTGAGAGAAGATGAGCTGATTGCTGAACTCAGGCAGCGAGAGAAACAGCTACAGCATAGCTTAGCTAAGCTACTATAAGCCTTCTGTAGGGGCGACCCGCACCTCATCAATGAACAACTCCAGTCCACTCACTCTGTAAGGAGTCGCCCTTTATTCAAGTCTTTGACTTAATTCGGGCTGGCTGCAAAACTTCAAAACCCTTATCTATCAATGCTTCGAGTAGCATGGACATTGGATCATCTTCAAGGAAATAGGGTAAAACCATTTCATACCCTTGCACCGCTATCAGGGAAAATGTATCATTGCTCCCCCGGCTCCCCCTGCTCCCTCTGCTCCCTACCCCTCCACAAGACTCCCTGGAGCAGACTCTAATTCGGTGGCGGCGGAAAGAAGAGAACGGGATGCCAACTACGCCGCATCAACTCCCCCGCAAAGCTACGGATGGGTAATTCAATAATACTGCCGATTGTTTCCGAGGAAACCGCGATCGCGCTGATGTCAAAAACTGTCCCCGCCTCTAAAACTTCCAGATAAGGATTACCGACGCGGACTTCTGTCTTTACCTGCAAACCCAGCGCTTCTAAGTCAGCTTTAATCTGCTTGAGCTTCTCCTGGACTACTTGCAACTGTTGCTCCTTGGATACGGGTTTACGTCCCACTTCTTCAATCACCCATATTAACAAGCATTCAGAGAGTGAGCGATCCGGGCGATTTTGAGCATAAGCTTTCACCTTTTGCAAGAGATACTCCGACGCCTTACCGCCATTATAAGGAATCAGAAAATAGCGGAATAGATGTTGACAGCGCAGATCGAGTTCTTCACAGGTATAAGTCGAAATCAGTTGGGGACGCAGAATCAGGAGTGGAATGGTAGAACTCCTCGCTAATCCGGCTGTAGTGCTACCAAAAAGCTTTTCTTGTAAAAAATTGCGGCTTTCCATCCCCATCAGAATCACATCGGCGTCGTAGCGTTTGGCAACTTTGGGTATATTATCTAAAGGACGCCCTGAGATAACTTCGATGTGAACCTCCACGCCCTCTGGTATAGCCTTTAATCCAGCTTGCAGGCGAGAGCGAGCGCGGGCAATTCCTTCCTCATCTATCCGGGGAATTTCCCCTTCCTCCCACAACGGTACGCTATGGAGAAAGATAATCTTTTGGATACCATTAGCCGCTAAACTGGGTACAAACTCGACTAACCGATACAAACCGTCGGCAAAATCGGTGCAAATTAAGCAACGCTGAAACATAGGATAGGAGAATTGTTTTTTTATCACAGATCCCAGGGTCAAAACAAGTTTGGCGTTGGGCTGCTTACGGATTCAAGCTTACCGCTTGGAGGATGTCTATGATTAACTTTTGCTTTTTCCTTGAGACAATACCAGGCAAGTCAACAATGGTATTGTTGAACGCCGTCTGATCTAAACTATCCAAACTCTACATCAGTTCGCTGTCCAATCATAAATGAAGACAAGAGTATTTTCGCTCAATTTAGCTAAATTATTTTTGGGCTAATCATTTCCGCCTATTCGCTGCACTCCCTTTTCACTTGTGTGGCGTTGTGTGTTTGAGAGAGTGAATACTTCAAGCTAATCTAATCCAATTCTTTTAGGTTGATAGTACATCTTAAAGCCAGCAATAAGGACACTCTTCGATAGTCCCTAACTAACAGAAGCCTTACGCTTAGTTGACGCCCCAGCATCCCCAGCTCCTTTCCACCGCAGGAACCGAGCAAGAGACGGAGGTCGCCCACTACATAGGGACCACTGTTCGTACTTTTAGCTAGGTTCTAGACCCCATTCATGCTTGAGAAACTCCTTATACATATTCTCACGCATGATCATTTGCTCGTAGAGCTTGATGAGAAAGTCTTGAGCTTGCTCACGGCTCATTTTCTGCACCTGGGTTTCAAACGAGCGGATATTAAATTGTTGCTCTAGGGAAAGTTGAATGGGTTGGGACATGGTTATCTCCTCAAATGCTAGAAACAATGGACATTCAGATGACCCAAGCTGCCATTTGGCAAGGGCTAGGTTCTGTGAACGGGTCAAGGATTCCCAAGCTATATTAAAAATAGTAACAATTGTTTGACAAATTGACCATACCTCCAAATGAAGATTTCTCTTAAATCCAAAGATGGAGAACCCCTGGGAAAAGTTTCCGCTCTTGGATTGAGGCAGTTGTATCAGCTTGTTTAGAGAGCAAACTGCTCAAGGTGAACAGTTGCTTGAGTATATTTACTGAACATCAGCAAACTTTGACATCATTGCCATACTGGAGTTAAACGGCTCTAATTACTAAGAATTTGATGCTTTAGCGTTTGTTATACCAGATACAAGTATCGTTTAATACATAAGTATCATTTAATATATGGTTATCAAGTTGGCAGGTCTGTTGTCGGGTTGAAGCCACCTGGATTTCCTGTCGCTGTTGTGTCTTTCTTCATGAAAGCTTCATAATAAATGAGGAAATTGATAAAGAGTTGATGAAAACCCCCCTTGAGGTGGACGATTATCTAGGCGAGAGTTTATTAAGGTCTAATATGTAATCAGGGGAGAAAAACAGGGTAGCTCCGAATAGCTTCAGCTCATCGGCTTCTGCCTAACTCATCCCACACCGCAATAATTCTTCACAGTTTAGATTCTTATATCTGCTCTAATCTAGAATTAAAGCCTTAACAGTTAAGGATATACTGTAAGCAACCCCGGTCTAAAGACACGGAGCTTCAGCTAATTAGCTGAGGTTATGCTTACCAGCCTAAGTGTCACGCGCACTACGTTATCGGCAAGAGTTAAAGACCTACCAGTAGATGCGATAGCCAGTCTACTGCTCTAGAACCGAAAAGTTAAACAGTTTTAAGGTCACTGAAACAGTGCTTTTTGGATAGTTACCGACCGATAACATTGGCGAGGCTAACCTTACCCCAGAAATGGGAGACAATAGGAGGGGCAACCATACCCCTCCACCCCGAAAGGGGGTATGCGGTTAAAACCGCTACCGCGCGTTCCTCTCCGGTCTGAAGACACGGAGTTTCCCGCAACGGAAGAGTTTTTATGAAATTACCATTCAGTTCTACCCTAAGTATCGCGGCTGCTACAGCTACTGCCCTAGTTTCCTTGGGCGCTCCGGCGCAAGCCGCTAGTTTCCTAGGCATTGATATCGTTGAAGATAGCCCAGTGACGGGTACAGCTCCAACAATCCCCCACAAAACCAATGTATTCGCTGGTGATGGCTTAACCTACGAATTCAGTGTATTGGCTCCAAAGGGGTTAGGTTCCAGAGGCTTATTCTACTCAGACTTTGGCTTTATGTCGAATGGGCAGTTTACTGCACTGTTTATGGAAGGTGCTAACCCAACCGCCGCTAAACCAAATGGCAATTCTTTTGATATCCCTAACAGTGCCTTTATCAATGATTGGCAAGGGACTTGTGACATCACAATCAAATCACCCTGTATGGTTGAGTATACCTTTGAAGAAGGTGTTGAATACCAGTTCGGAGTTTTGGAGCGTGGCTTTAGCGGCAGTGGAACACCAATGTTCCGTACCTTTGGGGTGGCTCAGCTAGACAGTTTCAAATTCCCCAGCTTGACCGATCAAGCCCCAAATAATCCAATCATAGAGGTATCTGATCCAGGATACTACTTCATCGGTATGGAAGATACTCGCTTCCCTCTTGCTAATGGTGAATTCTACTATGACTTCCAAGACTGGGTTGTTAAAGCGCAAGCTCCAGCGTCAGTTCCTGAACCCGGTACAGTGGGAGCATTGCTCGGTTTAGGTGCGCTAGGTTTCATCAGCCGTCGCCGTCAATCTGTTAAGCGGTAATTGCTGACCCCCAATTAGCGACCGTAGGGGTTTGGTTCCCAAACCCTTACTACGGCGTGGTGAGGATGTCAAGGTGTGAATCAAAAACCGTTTAATCGAGATCTAGAGTAGGGGCACGACATGTCTAGAGTAGGGGG
>NZ_JAVJZI010000157.1:0-3706 GCF_040223135.1 Coleofasciculus sp. G3-WIS-01 | reverse complement strand
ACAAGCCTAACCCGCTTAATGGACTTAACCGGATACTGATGGATATCCCATTTACCCAGTAGCTTGAGTTCACCAATTCCCTTTTTATCGGTGATAGTGATACGGCGTTTTGTTGGATGAAGTTTCCAGCCGCTAGTTTTATACTCAACTGAGCGGTTATCGCGCTGAAACCTCGGATATCCTTTTTTGCCAGCTTTTTTAGACTTGCAGTTATCGTAAAACCGAGAGATTGCAAGCCATCCCCGTTCTGCTGATGCCTGTACAGCCATTGAGTTAAGGTCTTTGACAAAGGAGAATTCCTGGCGTAGTGCTGTTGAATACTTATTCAAGGCAAAACGGTCAATTTTGGCGTCTTTTGGCGCGTCCATCCAATAACGAATTGCTTTGTTACGGATGAACTGCACCGTCCTGATGGCTTCATCAATAGCTTTGTCTTGCTGCGGCTTTGCTTTGATTTTGTATTCAAGAACTAGCATTGAATCGACCTCTCAATGTGCTTTTTCCATTATAGTAGAAGTGTGGTCAATTGTGTGTACCGATGAAAACAGAAAGACTAGATATCAGATTAACTAAGTATGAAATGCAACAACTAAAGGAAGAGGCTACCAGGCGGGGAATGAGCAAATCTGAGTTGATCAGAAGCTTGATAGCTCGTTTAAGAGCACCTTTGTAATTTGGTCATCTACGTCCCTCCGATGACCCGCCTCATATCCCACGCTTAAAAGACGTGGGTTTTACGGCGCTTCTATAAGCGTGGTACGAGCAAATAACGGAAGTGCGATCGCGCCTTGCCAGTTATACTATATGGCTCGATGAGATGAAAAACCCCAGCAAGAATCCTAAAATTGTCGAGAAAACCACGGAATTACCTCCCAATTCGTAAGCTTCCGGCATCATGGTACTAGCAACCATAGCTAAAATTGCGCCGCCAGAAATAGCCTGTGCGATCGCGACAACCACTTCAGAGGTATTGTTTCGTAAATAAAAACCCGCGATCGCACATAAACCACTGAGCATAACGATACCTATCCATAATCCCAAAATCTGACTCGTTTTCGTTCCCGCTTGTTTCATTCCCGTGGCGCTGGATAAGGCTTCTGGAAAGTTAGAAATAAATACCGCTAATAAAAAAGACCAACCCAAATCGCTATTTCCAGAATTCATACCAATAACAGCCGCTTCTGGGATATTATCAATTAAAGTACCAACCAAAATGGCAAACGGTGTGGACTGTTTCACCAAATTTTCCAGGGTCATTTGATCATCCCGGAGTAATAGATCCAGTTCAACTTGATCCATGATCTGCTGTCGCCACCGATCTAAACGGTGTTCCACAACCAGGCGTGACTCTGTTGCCACTTGCAGGCGTCGGGCTAAGGCGCGACTCAGTGACCAAGCCAGATGGGGCGACCAGGTTAGCATACTATTGAAATGTTCCCGGTGTAACTGATACAATTCCATTGGAGTGCGAGCAACCACAGTGGCAGATCGCGGTTCTCCAGTCAGGAGTGCCATCTCACCAAACACTTCTCCAGGTCCCATTGTACCCAGAACTTTTCGACCCTTTCGCACTTCGGCTTCGCCGTTGACAATCATATAAAAATAGTCACCAGGGGTTCCATCTTCACAGAGTACGTCTCCAGGGTTAGCGTAAATTGGATTGAGAAACAGGGCAACTCTTTGCCGTTCTTTGGGTGGTAGGTTTTGCATCACCTCAATGTGGGCGATGCGATTGAGGACATCACTCACCTGCTCAGCACCATGTTCAACCAGGTAGCGGCGACTGGATGCGGGTTTACGCAGGAATCCGCCATGTTGGTCGATATAGGATGTCAGGAAAGCAAATAACATTCCCCCTGCCATAAACCCAATTAACAGGGGGACAAAACCACTGTGGCGATAAACAGGAATGGTAATTTCAAACGCGATCGCAGACAATAGCGTACCACTCCCAAATGCCATAATCGTCGCGGACAAATGGCGACTCGGTTGCCAAAAGACTCCGACACAGGCGCCCAAGGCTAAACTAGACGCGCCCAGAATTCCTTGAAAAAAGGCTGCCGTTGGCATAGGTGGCTTGCAGTTTTTAGGTCAGTTTTAATCCTATCGGAGAAAGGGTATCCCTGGATGTGGGATTGTTTACAAACGTTAAACTGAGGACAGGGGGATAACTATGTTGATTTCTATTGCAGGCATTAGGTAATAATGATTGAACTCCTAGCCGTACTTTCGGTAGCAGCAGCCGTAGGAATGAGGATTGCTTTGCCTTTGTTGGTGATTGGTTTGTTGCAAAGCGACAACCTCTGGAATCAAATTCCTCTGCTGTCTCGCATTCATCCCTCGGTTTTAGTCGGTATTTTGACCACCTTCTCATTTTTTGAGTTATTTGCCTCAAAGAAGCTTCTGGGACAGCGAATCTTGCAAATTGTCCAACTCCTGTTTAGTCCTGGGGTTGGGGCAATTATGGGTATTGCTGTCGCCCAGTTTGCCGATATTCCCAGGGAGTTTATTTGGATTTTCGGGACAGTCAGTGGGTTATTGGCATTTGTCCTGCAACTGGTACAAGTTGGCTGGTTTTTTCGCTTGCGCGGTTTACCGTTATGGGTGGTTTTTTGCCAAGATGTTTTATGTGTGGCATTAGTTATCTTTGCCTTTGATGCGCCTCAACAAGGTGGATTAATTGCCCTGCTTCTATTGTGGCTAGCGATTCGCAGTTCTCAACAATGGTATCGTTTATATGGTAGGCAAAATCGTTCCCAGCGATATCGGCAAGTTTTGTAATCTGTTCAGTTCAAAGGGAACAGGGAATGGGGAATACCGAATTTAAATGCACATCAGTTTAAGAGGAATTGGCAGAATTGCGATAACAAATTGACAATGGATAATGAACAATGGATAATGACCTCTCCTTAAAAGAAGAGGATTGAAATTAAGTAAAATATTTTTTAATTTCTTCGTAAACGAAGAGATCTTAGACCCAATTAATCAATTATCAATTATCAATTATTAATTATCAATTATCAATTATTCATTGGTGGAACCATTTCATACCCTTGCACCGCTATCAGGGAAAATGTGTCATTGCTCCCCCAGCTTCCCCAGCTCCCCCAGCTTCCCCAGCTTCCCCTGCTCCCCCTGCTCCCCCTGCTCCCCCTGCTCCCCTTTCGTCCCTTTGTTGTAGTTTGGGAATTAAGGCTAGAAAATTAGCCAGTTTAGTGGGATAAAGAGTTTTTATGACTACCAAGTCTTGGTCTTTACCAAAATTGTGAGATGGCATTTTGTCGGTTGGAGCCTCGTGCCCAGGTCAGAGAAGGGAATGCTAAAGGCAGGCTCCGCCTCCGGTAAGGTTTTGGCTCAAGTTGACACAGATAACCGACGCATCCTTGACGGTGCCGAATTATCCGCCTATACGTCTGGCATGGGCGATGCTGGAGATGTAACCGTCACCGCCACCGACAAGATTGAAGTGATAGGCACTGACGCCGAAGGGAATCCCAGTAATATAAACGCCTTAGTCACCGCCCGCGCTACGGGGAATGGCGGGAACCTCACCATCAATACCCCTTCTCTCCTCGTCACCGATAAGGGTGAACTCACTGTAGAAACCCGAGGCAATGGCACCGCCGGCAACCTTTTAATTAACACCCAAACCCTAACCGTTACCAATAACGCCACCGTCTCCGCCGCCACATCCTCCCCCAGCCCC
>NZ_JAVJZI010000208.1:0-20540 GCF_040223135.1 Coleofasciculus sp. G3-WIS-01 | reverse complement strand
TCTGAAGGGGGACTTTGATTAATTTCTGGTTCCCCCCTTTCCAAGGGGGGCTAGGGGGGATCTCTTATTAAGTAAGTAAGGGTTTCAACCTTAAGTTGACACCAATGACGTCAGTGCGCCCCTACGGTTTCTGGGCAAAATAATCTATCACATTAGGATGCCACGCCACGACAAAGTGAGGAACCTTGCTTGTTAATCGGTTGCCACCATATCCCACAGCGCATCAATCCCACAGCCGATATAGTCTGAATCCTGGTGCTGCTCAATCCATTGCACGATAAGTGGCAAAATATCAGGGTTATTTTTGCCCAACTTGCCCAAAGCTTCAGCAGCCGAGTCACACACGTCAGAATCGTCATCATCTAAGCGCAAAAGCAGAGCATTGACTACCTTTTCTGAACCTTGCCCCAAATTGCCCAAAGCATCGGCAGCCGAGTTACGCACGTCAGAATCGTGAGCATCTAAGCGCAAAAGCAGGGTATTGACTACTGTTTCTGAACCCTGCCCCAACTTGCCCAAAGCCGAGGCAGTCAAGATACGCACCCAAGCATCTTGATCATCTAAGCGCAAAAGCAGGGCATTGACTACACTTTCTGAACCCTGCCCCAACTCGCCCAAGGCAGAGGCAGCCGAGTAACGCACACGAGCATCTTGATCATCAAAGCGCAAAAGCAGGGCATTGACTACTGTTTCTGTACCCTGCCCCAACTCAACCAAATCAAAGGCAGCCGATTTACGCACATCAGCATTCTCATCTTCTAAACGCGATAACAAAATATCAATTACCGCTTCCTGTTCTCCCAACGCAGCCCGATATTCTAGCAATCGCTCTTCATCAATCATTTCCTCCCTTACCTTCAAAAGTTCCAGCGCTTGCTGCTCAAACTCCGTCTCATTCAAATGACAAAAAATCTCGTAAACCTGCTCGCGAACCCTTTCCCCCACCCGCGCCTTATCACTCACTTCCAACGTCACCAATCCCGTCAAAATCTCCTCAACTAAACCCTTATCAGCCCCCTTCAACCCCTTAATATTTTCCGTTAACAACGTGCCAGCCCAGAATAAATCCCGATGCAGCCATGACTCATACTCACTCTGATGATTCAAAATCGCCCGAATCGCTTTCGCTGCCTTCTTCGGCTTTTGCTGGGCAATCAATAACAACAAAACCTCTCGCCAATGCGAATCATGCAGATGCTCTCGAATATGATTGAGAATAATATCAAAATCTTCCTCATTATCCGCTTGATAATCAATCTCATGAGCGCACAAATATTCCTGAAATGTCTTATGCACAAAAGCATAATAATCTTGCCCTTGTTCATTCAATAATCCCGTGCGTTCTCGGATGAAATTGACAAACCGCTCCGCCTCTTTCTTTGCCTCATAGCGTTGAATCTGTTTCAGTGTCTGAATCTCTCGACTCAACTGATCAATCAAATCATCCTTTTCAATTAGCGTTCCGCCCTCTTTATCCCCGCTACTTCCTTGGGTATGAATCCAATATCCCAGAATTTCCATCAACCGCCGTAAATCATCTAACTCTAGATACTTTAATTCCGTCTGATTCGTCAGTTCTTTATTGGCATCCCAGGAGGTTAATAGGGTTTCCACTGCCTTATCATACAGCTTGTACCGTTCTTTCGGTAAATGAGCTTGATAACGGTGAATTAGGGCAATAATCGTTAACAGTAGCGGATTTCGCGCCAGTAACTGAATCCGGGGATTATCTGACAGTGCTGTTCTTAAACTCTGTTTACGCCGCTCTGCTCCTGCTTTATCGGGAACGCGGCTATCATACCAACGGTTAATAAATTCCTCAATCTGGTCATCATTAAAAGGTTGTAACTGGTAGTGAGGAAACTCCTGAGTTTTAAAGAAATCTCGCTTATATCCCGCCGGACGAGAGGTAATAATCGCGCGATTTTGGTTATATTGCCCCAGAAAATTCTCAATTCGCCGCACCACCTGATAACGTTTGCCTTCTTCGGCAACTTCATCCAACCCATCTAATAAAATCAGCGCTCGTCCGTCTTCTAACCAATAGTTAAAAAATCCCTCTGGTAAAGGTTTAACTGCCATCGTACCTTCAGCGAACTGCCGCACATAATCGAGAATACTGATATCGGGTTGCCGAGCCAAGTCGCGAATTTTAATTAAAATCGGTAGCCAATCTATAGTGGTATTTAACCCTAATGCATTGTTCCCACTATCTCTATTTAATTCTCCTATCTCCCCCCTTTTTAAGGGGGGCTGGGGGGGATTAGAATGTTTAACCGCAGCGGAATCAATCGAGACAGAATTCTGCTGCGCCAGCATCACAGCAAAATAACTCATTAACGTGGTTTTTCCCGAACCGGGCGCACCTAACAGCACGACTTTTTTCTGACGTAGAGACTGCAGTCCTCCACCTAATAACTGCCGTGCATTAAACCGTCTCCCCACCCGACTTTCTAACTCCACTCGTTGCCGTTGTTCGCGGAGTAAATCAGATTGATGATTCTCCAATAAGCCATGTCCTGAGAAATACAAACTCTCCCATTTTTGCCGTTCTTCCACCACATCCGGCATGACAAAAATCTGGGCAAGATGTTCAGACTTTTCTATCTCTTGTCCAGCAACGGAAATCCCGGCAAACTTAACATCATCAAACCAATTAACCAATTGCTCACAATAATCAACTTTAGCTACCTGAATTTTTATATACTCATCCGTTCGCTGAAAATAAGTACGAACAAATACCTCCATCCACGGCTGAACCAAAGACTCGTCAATCTTTTTCATCTTAGAATCTTTCTTTGCCGCTTCTTTAAAGGCAGCGACTAAATAATCAACATCTGGTATTCCTTGATTATTCAGGGGTTTCTGTAACTCCGCTAATCCAGAACCTTTAAAAAATTGTGCCAAAAACCGACCGATAAAATCTGGGGGACAGCGATAGAATAATCCTTTGTGTTGTTCCTGTGCTGTTTTCGTCGCCGCTTTTAAGGCTTTATCTAAATCTTGAGGATTAAGTTTACTGCGAACTCCAGTGAGTAAGGTTTCCGCAATCTTTAAGGTAGCAAATTCGCCTAACCATCCACCAAGCATGATTGATACTGGTTCCATATCTGATTTTATTAAACGCCTTTGATTGTTATTATGACTTATCTGATTCAGTAGGGGAAAGGAGGGAAATAGGGAAAAGAGAGAAGAGCACAATATTACTGGTGTGGCACACCTAATTTGATGGATTATAACAGTAGGGGCGCACCGACGTGCGCCCTTTTACCCCACCGACGTGCGCCCTTTCCCTAACTTTTCACGGAAGTCTAGAAACTATTGTAGAGACGCCCCATGGCGCGTCTGGGCGGGTTTAGTTACATCTGGGTGCAACCGAAAAGATAGTAGTGAAACCCGCCCCTACACGCATTGCTCTACATACTGTGAAAAGTCAGCCCTTTTACCCCACTGACGTGCGCCCGATTTAACCGTACAACCTATTCCGCCATTTTAGCTGTGCCACGCCACAACAAGAGATAAGATTGACGGTTTTTAGGCTAAAGCCCTTAGATTAAGGTTTTACCATTGGGGGTAAAGGCAAGAGCGGTAATCGCCTCTGTATGTTCTGCGATCGCGCCATTCGTAGTAAGCGCTTCAGCGCCTCCGGAATCCCTCATCCCCAGAAATTTTAACTGGATTCGGCGAGAAGTCCCCCGCTATACTTTTATGTCAGCGTCGGGATGAACGAAGCGAGAGAAAAAACGATTACCTCTTTAACTGCAACTTGGTATGAGTCGGGGCGGGTTTAGTTACGTCTGGGTGCAAAGGAAATGATAATAGTGAAACCCGCCCCTACAGAGGTGTCATTCTGTGTCGGGAACACTCAAAACTCTCCCACCCGCAACACTTGATTTCCTCTTTTTTGGAATACATCAGGAACCGACTAGATTTCCAGGTTATATCCCTGTGCTTTTATGTCTCTGATTATAAGTTTTCATGAAGACCATCAAATTAACTTGCCACTCCCCTCTGTTGTTGGTTATAGTAAAGCCGATCTCTTAGACTTTTATTAAATTCAGCATCTTAACAGGGGGTATCTACTGGGCTATACCTATATCAAAGGCAAGACCGATGTCTCAATTTCCGCACCCTTCCTTGCCAAGTTCAGTAAAAGAACCTTGGTTAGCGGTTAACTTATCCCTATTTTTTCCTGGAATTGGTCAACTTTATGCCGGAAAGATTATCAGAGGGCATAGTTTAATTATCACTCAAGTCGGGTTATATGCCTTAAGTGGATGGTTAATTTTAAGTCAAATAGGTAATATTTTTATCGGAGAAATTTTATTAATTACGGCTTTCGCGTTGAGTATTTGGGGAATCTTTGATGCTTATGACTGTGCTAAGACAGCCAACTCTCCAAGTTTTGAGAAACTCAGAACCAGTCAAAAAGATCCATGGCTGGCTGTCTTTCTCTCGCGCCTCGTTCCCGGTGCGGGTCATTTATATATTAATCGTCTGTGGTTTGGCGTTCTATTTTTTACTTTTTTTGTCATATCTCTGCTGGTTCAACTCGTGCCGATATTGCTCAAATCTTTAATTTTTTATCACGTTTATATCGCCTCAACTATTCGTCGTGAACGAAATCAGCTACCCATTTTATGCATGGCGCTTGTATCTATTCTATTTTCGCTGATAATTTCCCTGCAGATATTCTTTATTAAAACCCATATTGCTGATACTCATATCATTGTTACGAACGAGATGAAACCAACGTTACAAAGAGATGACCACGTTATTGTCGATAAACAAATCTACCGCTTCAACTCACCACAACGGGGAGATATTGTACTATTCTCACCGCCGGAACCCTTGCAAGACAATCATTTTAGAGAGGCATTTATTCAGCGAATTATTGGTTTACCCGGAGAACGAGTAGAGATTCAAAATGGAAGGGTTTATATCAATTCTCAGCCTCTGGAAGAGAACTATCCTCAAAAACTTTCTCAATACTCCTTTATCCCTATTACCGTTCCTGCCAATTCTTATTTCGTCTTGGGGGATAACCGTAACCACAGCTATGATAGTGAAGATTGGGGTTTTCTTCCCCGACCAAATATTCTGGGAAAAGTGACCAAACGATTTTTCCCTCCTCAACGGATAGGGATAGTTAGCTCCTAATATTACTCGGATAAACTTTAATTTAATTTACTCTTCCCCAGCTCCCAGACGTAGCATGTCCCTCCAGCTATCCATAGCGCAATGGTACATCTGGAACATTGCTTTCTCTGCTTTCAGCTTAAATTGACGCCAATATAGGTCACAGGCATGTCAAAATTGTAGATTGCAGGTAGAGATGTTGCACCCAATCGCACTGTTTCAGAAGCATCTTACCTGATAAATCTCGATAAGCGGCTTAAATGGGCAACTGCCTGGTTAGAAGAAAGGGAGGAGCTATACGGATGTCAAATCACCAGGACTTAAATTTTATATTAACAGAAATGTTAGTAGAAATCGCTCAGTGCTTCAAAAAAAATATTCAGGTTGATCGGGTTCATATTTTTTTGTTAGACCGATATGATCCAGAACAATGCCTTGTTTTAAGTTTGAACGGTTCCCAACCTCTAGAGTTAAGAATTCCCAATGCGACTGGAATTGGTGGAATTGCCAATTTGAAGATTTTTTTAGAAAAACCCTTTGACGGCAAATTTTACTGTAAAGATAATGACCTAGACTTAATCCAATCTTTTGACTATATTGTTTATAATTTATTGTCTCTGCCATTATATAATAAGCAAGATAATATTGTTGCTTTTGTCCAATTAATTAATAAGCTAAAACCTGAGGCTAATCCCGATCATCCCTTAGATAAAAAAATTGACAATGAGGGATTTACTCAAGAGGATGAAAAGCGGTTAAATAGAGCAATTTCGTGGATTCGCTCAACGGTTGATCGATGTCAGGCGCTTTATGCAGAAATCAATAAACAAGATATTTTTATTAGCTTTATTAAAGCAATTCATACAATTAGTCAGGGCGGATTAAATTTTGATGCTACCCTTCAGATTATTATTCAAGAAGCCAATGAATTAATGAATGCCGATCGCAGTCGTTTATGGCTGATGGATCGGGACTGCCAGGAACTATGGACAAAGGTAGAAACTGAGGCGGGTAATCCTCACGAGGAGCGTCACCCCATGGGCGTCGGCTTTGTCGGTCAAGTAGCCAAGTCAGGAAAAGCCTTGAATATTCCCTTTGACCTCTATATCCACCCCGGTGTTGATCGGATAAAAAAAAGGGATTGCCGTACCGGGTATCGTACCTGTAGTTTACTTTGTCTGCCCGTTGTGACTCCCGATAACGAAGTATTAGGTGTACTGGAATTAATTAACAAAAAGAAACGGGGACATTTTCCCACCTATGACCCCGATACTTGGCCCATTCCCCCGGACATATTTAAGGCAAGTTTTAGTCAAGCGGATCAACAATTGATGGGAGCATTTGCCTTGCAAGTTGGCATCGCTTTGCAAAATTCGCGGCAATTCGCGTCGCTGAAGCAGCAGGAAGAAATTCAACGCCTTATTTTAAAGACTCTAGATAATGGAGTAATATATACAGATGCATTGGGTCGAATTATTACCGTAAATGAAAAAGCCCATCAGCTCCTCAACATCGGTGAGTTAGATGGGGTTGAAGGGAGTTGGATTGGCGATTTTATTCAGGTTAAAGAGAGGAACTTTGCCCATTTAGTCCAAGGGACTTTAACTGAACGCCAGGACTATCACGCGCCTCATACGGTTATCGCCAACGATCAGGAATACTCGATTGATTTATCGATTCGATCGATCGCGGAGAACAACGGCTCGAATAATTTTTACGGACTTGTCGTCGTTCTTAAAGAAATCAATGGGACGATTTCCCCCCAAGTACCAGCCTATCACCAAGTCAGCCAGGAACTAAGCCAGGAATTTCTAAAAAAACATCAGAGCCAGTTATTGGCTCACCCCAATGTGGCAATTTTATGTGCCGATATTCAAGGTTATACCAACTTGATGGAAGACATGGAAGCGGAAACAGTTGTTTCCATGCTCAATCAATATTGTGAATTGATGGTGCAGGCTGTATTGAAGTATCAAGGTACTTTAAATCAATATATTGGTGATGCGCTAATTGCTGTGTTTGATACATCCTTACCTGTAAGCGATCGCGCGTGGTATGCCGTACAAGCAGCTCTAGACATGCGCCAACAGCTAACTGAGTTTAATCGTAGCCATTTGACGCCCAATCAGCCAATGCCTCACCTGGGTATTGGCATTCACGCCGACAGAGTCCATCTGAGTCAGAATGGTTCTCAACCCCTATTGTCGGGTGATATTGTTAACTTTACCTCATTACTCGAACAAGGGAGTCGCGATTATGGCAGTGACATTATTATTAGTGAAACTATTTATAAACACTGTCGCGATCGCGTCTGGGTGCGGGAACTTGATCGCCTCCCCCTCAAGAGTAAACCCCAATCCCTTGCTATCTATGAACTTCTCGGACTTCGTTCTCAGTCTCTTTCTAGTCAACAAGAACAGATTATTGACCATTATCAACAAGGGCGTCGCTATTACCTAAACCAGCAATTTGCCCTCGCGATCGGGGAATTTTCCCTGGTTTTGGCAATTGATGGCGGTGATAAGCCGGCGAGACTACATATCCAGCGCTGTTTGTATTGGCTAGACTCTCCACCACCTCCGGATTGGGATGGGGTTTGGACATTAAGTGTTGAGGGTTGAGTTGTAGGGGCTCTTTTGACTACTATCGTTTACGAAAGCACCTAGATGTAACTAAACCCGCCCCTCACCACAACAACTTATTCAGCAACCTCTACTTATTGCTTATTGCATATTTAGCCGAAGTCAGCACAATGGAAAGAAAGGCTGGAGGTGTAGTGCATGTCCGAAAAAACAAACCGACGCACATTTCTACTCACGGGTATGGCGGTAGCAGGAGGAATAGTGGGGAGTGCGGTGTGGAAACAAAATCAACCCTCAGCTTCCCAGGTGCAGTCAGGGTCAACCATCGCCATGTCAGTCTCTAGAACCACCACAATGCCGGAACGGATGTTAGGGAATACGGGGGTTTCTGTACCTATTTTAGGCTTAGGAGGGGCAGGGAAAACACCCTTATCCAAGCCGAACCAGGAAGCGGATGCGTTGGCGATTATTCAACGGGCGTTAGAATTGGGGATTCGTTACTTTGATACAGCAGCGAGTTATGGACCGAGTGAAGACTATCTCGGTAAAATCTTACCAAACTATCGGCAGCAGGTATTTCTCGCCAGTAAAACCGCCGCCCGCGATCGCGACGGGGCGTGGCGGGAGTTGGAGCGATCGCTTAAACGCTTGAATACCGATTATTTGGACTTGTGGCAATTGCACCACGTCTCGTTTCACGAAGAACTTGATACCATTTTTAGTTCAACGGGGGCGGCTCAAGCCATAGAAGAAGCCAAAGCCCAAAACTTGATTAAATACTGTGGGATCACCGGACACCACGAACCTGATGTGATTGCGGCTGGATTGCAGCGTTATCCCTTTGATACTACTCTGGTTTGTATTAATGCGGCGGATAAGCACCACCCCCGTCCATTTATCCCCACGGTTTTACCCGTTGCTCAAAGGAGAAAGGTGGGTGTGATTGCCATGAAAGTTCCCGCCTATGGGCGGTTATTTAAATCCGGTGTCTTAGAGGGGATGCACCAGGCGCTAGGATATACCCTTTCTCAATCTGGGGTTCACTGCGCCGTGATTGCGGCGGAAGATGTGCCACAGTTAGAGTCAAATGTGCAGGTAGCCAGCCGTTTTCAGCCCTTGGATGAGATGGAATTGGCGGCGATTGAACAGCGCACAGCACAGGCTTGGGAAGATAATACATTTTTTAGGGCGTGGACTTAATATGACCGTCTTCTTCTTGTTGATTTGGGTTTATGAGTCGCTGAATAAGCTATTCTGAGTTTATCTGTAACGAATCCTCTAAGCAAACTATTCCGAAATCCCCGAAAAAACTTTTGTTGTCAGTTAAGTCGTTGCGATTAGAACCCGGTGCTTACGCCAAAACTGGAACAACAACACCCCGCCTGTAGTCATAGGTTTTTCCACCTAGTTAGCCGCAGGTGGGGTTATTTCCCTATCAACCTTTCCATACCTTTGCTATGATGTAATGCTTTCAGATCATCTATGACTTGTACACAGATGTGTAGGAGTCTCTTTTCCCCGTGAATTTTTCTACACAGTCAACCCATTTGACCAAACAAGGCACATAATATACTCTTTAGCCAGACTTGATATGACTCAGCAATTTAATCACGCTCTTCTTCCTGAAGCCCCAATAAAACGCTGTCTCAAGGGAGATTGTCTGGTTTTTGGACAACTTCTGAGCCACTTGGAACATCAACGGACAATTGAGCGAATTGCCCGGAAAAATACCAGAGGTACGGCTGTTTCCTGGGAAGATGCTGCCCAAACTGCCCATGCTAAAGTGTTTCAAGCTGTAATGGCTGGAAAGTTCCACCAAGGGGATGTCCAAGACTTCTATCACTGGGCGGCAATGGTGGCTCGTTTTGCGATTATTGATTTGGTTCGTAAAGAGAAAAAACAACACTGTACCAGTTTAGATCAAACCATTCCCGGAACGGATTTGCCTTTGTTAGAAACGATACAGGATGAGTTGGATTTATTGGATACTGTAGAGCGTGCTGATTTAGTCAGCCGCGCCATTGATGCGATTTCAAGGCTGGATAAACGCCATCCGAATCGGGGTTATCAAAAACTCTGGTATGGTAAGGTAGAGGGCAGAACCCAAGTGCAACTGGCGGCTGATTTGGGCGTAAAAACTCAAAGCGCTGTCTCAAAACGTTGGGGCGAGTTATTAGAGCGCCTTGCTGAGGAGTTAGGATTGGTGCAATCGGCAACGATTCAAGCCGAAATCAAAGCGACAAGCCGTCAAAAGGTTCAGCGAGTGCGCTCAACTCAAGATTGGTAAGGCTCGTCATTTGTTATTTGTCATGGGTGAGGGTTTGATACCAAGTTGCATTCAAAGATATAACTTTCTCTCCCCCTGCTTCCAGACGCGCCATGGCGCGTCTCTACATTGCTTCCAGACGCGCCATGGCGCGTCTCTACATTGCTTTTCCTGCTTTTCCTATCTACTATGTTTGAGCGCAACTCGGTATGAGGCGGGTTTAAACAATTATCAGCCGATGAGGTGTATCTACCTTAACTTAACTAAGGATTTGAAGTTTTGGTAAAATTGCTCGATTTGTATACGCAGTTTGGTGTAATTTAGAGTAGGCTAGGTTTCAGGCTGTTTGCTTTCTCATTTGAGTAGAGTATCGTATTGTCTGGAGCTATAAGCTAATGCGTATAAATTATAGTGAATACAGGTTTTCTCAGGGTTCAAGATTAAACCAGCAACCCCCTCAACCTGGAGAAATTTGGCAGGTTAATCGCTCGGTGGATAGCCCTCTAGAGTTTTCTTGGCAGGAGAAACAGAATCTATTTCCTGATTCAGCACGACGGTTTCTGGCGGGAAATTCGCCACCGCGCTATGTGATGATTGTTAAGGAACCGGAATCTCCTGTCGCCGCCGAGGAGTGGCAAGTTGTTTCAGTTATGGTTCTTTCACTAAATACGGATTTTTTGAGTTCTGTTGATCTGCTGATTCCCGCTAATCTGTCTGGTGTTGGACAAGATTTGCTGGCTCAAACTTGGCATGTACTGCCAATGTTGAGGTGTAATTTGTCTCATCCTATTGGTAAACGGTTATCTAGAGAGGTTTATGATTTATTGCTGAATGTGGGAGATTACTATCATGGTTTAATTGATGAAGTACCATCGGCGTCAGAAATTGAGTTAGGCGGATTGAAGATAGGAAAGGGAGTCATGGAACAACAGCCAGAACTTCAGGCATTTCACCAACAAGAGGAAGCTTGGAGTGCTGTTTTAAATGTGCCCGTCGCGGCTTATAATGTTTATCTAAAGACGATGAACTTAACAGCGGCGATAGTCGAGGATGCTGTGCAAATTGAGCAAGAATTAATTGAATCGGGGGCAAGGTTATGGGTTGAATCTCAGCCGAATTTCTATCGAGAAAACTGGCGAACTTCCGGGGATGACAGGGCGGTTAAAAAGTAGGTAGAATTAGGCTTTGAAGCTAAGTATTGGACGAGAAATAAAACTGTAGGGGCACCATCCTTGCATCCGTGTTAACTTAAGCCACAATCCCCATCCCCCCTAGCCCCCCTTTCAAAGGGGGGCTAGGGGGGATGGGTTGAGGTAACGAAATCCAACGTTTTACTGGGTTTGTTGGGTAACGCTTGCGCTCTACCTAACCTACAATTTTTCTTAACCGAGCAGTATTGGGCATAAAGATGAAGGCTTGCGCCCTGGGTAATGTCTGACGCGATCGCGAAATTAAAGGAAATCTATTTGTCTTCGTCGATGAATGTCACCGCACCCAATCCGGGACACTCCACAAGGCGATGAAATCCATCCTCCCTAATGCCATCTTTATCGGCTTTACCGGTACACCCCTCCTCAAAAAAGATAAACAAAAAAGTATCGATATTTTCGGCAATTACATCCACACCTATAAATTCGATCAAGCCGTCACCGATGGTATTGTTCTCGACTTGCGCTATGAAGCCCGCGATATTGACCAAACTATTACCTCACACCAAAAAATCGACCAGTGGTTTCAGGTAAAAACTCGCGGCTTAACCGAATCCGCCAAAACCCAACTCAAACGCAAGTGGGGAACCATGCAAAACCTCCTCTCTAGCAAGTCTCGCCTCGAACAAATCGTTGATGATATCCTCCTCGACATGGAAACCCAACCCCGACTGATGGACGGGCGCGGTAATGCCATGTTAGTCTGTTCTAGTATTTACCAAGCCTGCAAAATTTACCACCTCTTCAGCCAAACCGATTTAGCCGGAAAATGCGCGATTATTACCAGTTATAAACCCGCCCCATCTGATATCAAAGGAGAAGAAACCGGAGCAGGCTACACCGAAAAACTGCACCAGTATGAAATTTACCGAAAAATGCTGGCAGATTTTTTCAACCAACCCGAAGACAAAGCCATGTCTCAAGTAGAAGAATTCGAGGAAAAAGTTAAAGAACGTTTTATCAAACAACCCGGACAAATGCGCCTGCTAATTGTCGTGGATAAACTCCTGACTGGCTTCGATGCGCCTCCCGCGACTTACCTCTACATCGACAAAACTATGCGAGATCATGGCTTATTCCAAGCCATCTGTCGCGTCAACCGCCTGGATGGGGAGGATAAAGACTATGGTTATATCGTCGATTATAAAGACCTATTTAAACAACTCGAAGGCGCTGTCACCGACTACACCAGTGGCGCATTTGACGGCTACGATCCTGACGACGTAGCCGGATTACTGAAAAATCGCCTGGAAAAAGGGCGCGATCGCCTCTCAGAAACCCTGGAAACCGTCAAGGCGCTATGTGAACCTGTCCCCCCTCCCCGCCACACATCCGACTACCTGCATTACTTCTGCACCGCCGACACCCGCGCTCAAGACGCGATCGCCAATAATGAACCCAAACGAGTCGCCCTCTACCAATCCGTCAACGCCTTAATTCGCGCCTATTCCCACCTCGCCAATGAGATGACAGAAGCTGGGTACACCCCCCAGGAAGCCAACCAAATTAAAGCCGACATTAACCATTACAGCCAGATGCGCGATGAGGTAAAAATCGCCAGTGGAGACTCTGTAGACATGAAACTCTACGAACCCGCCATGCGCCACCTCCTCGATACCTACATCCGCGCCGAATCCAGCCAAGTTGTCTCGAATTTTGAGAATTTAGGCTTAATTCAACTGATTGTTAAAAACGGGGTGAACGCCTTAGAAACCCTCCCCGATACCCTACAACAGAATCAAGACGCCGTAGCGGAAACCATCGAGAACAATATGCGGAGAATCATCATTGATGAGAGTCCCGTCAATCCCAAATATTACCAGGAAATGTCAAACTTACTGGATGATTTAATTGAACAACGGCGACAGCAAGCCACTACTTATCAAGACTACCTCGAAAACGTCAAACAACTGGCAGAACAACTGGTGCAACCCGAAAGCACAGCTAGGTCAAATTATCCCCCCTCTCTCGACACCGCCGCCAAGCGATCGCTCTACGATAACTTAGGACAAAATGAAGCCCTGGCGCTGTCTATCGATACCGCAGTCCGCCGTACCAAAAAAGAAGGGTGGATCGGCAATCGGTTTAAGGAACGGGAAATCGAGCGAGCGATTCGCACCGCGATCGGCGATACTACTATTAATATAGCGGAAATATTAGAATTAGTCAAGAATCAAGATGAGTATCAATAACCCAGAGACGGAACTAACCGTAATCATCCGAAACATTCCTATCCAAATTGAGCGCAAGCCGATCAAAAACTTCCACCTGGCTGTTTATCCCCCCGATGGGCGCGTTCGCGTTGCTGCCCCCTTACACTTGAGTGAGGATAACATCCGCCTCGCCATCATTTCTAAACTCTCCTGGATTCAGAAACAACAAGCCAAATTTGCCGCCCAACCCCGCCAACCGAAGCGGGAAATGATATCCGGGGAAAATCATTATGTCTTTGGCGATTCGTATCAACTCCAGGTGATCGAAAGACAGGGGCGTCACGAAGTCGCGATCGCGAATAATAACACCCTACAACTCTTCGTTAATCCCGGTACTTCTACCCAAAATCGCGCCGTAGTTTTAACCGAATGGTATCGCGAACAACTCAAAGCCAGAATCCCCGATTTACTCAACCAATGGCAACCGATTATTGGGCAACAAGTGGCAGATTGGGGCATCAAGAGAATGAAAACTAAATGGGGGAGTTGTAATATCCGCGATCGCCGCATCTGGTTAAACTTAGAGTTAGCTAAAAAACCGACAGAATGCCTGGAATATGTGCTCGTTCATGAGTTAGTTCATTTGTGGGAACGCTATCATAACGAACGCTTCCACGCCTACATGGATCAGTATTTACCCCAGTGGCGGCAATGTCGAGACATTTTGAATCGTGAACCTTTGGCAGATATTTAAGTAGGTTGGTGGAAATATTCCTCGAACCTTTACATTTTATCACCCACTTTAGGATAAATGGCACGCTCCGGCAAGGCTGGTGGGCAATGCCTACACTACGGTATATCAAGGGTTTGGGCGATCATAAACTGTACGCTTTTCAGTTTATTTTTTGGTCAGTTATTGCAAAATACTATCAATAGCTGTAGACTGAGAACCCATCTTAAGTAGAATGTCACAGACTTAAGATGGGTGGGCAATGCCCACCCTACAGTATATAAACATAAGACGAATTTTTGAATGCGTGAAGTCTTAACGGCAAACTCACTCAAATTAGCCCTCAACCGGAGAAATTTGCGGATGACTCCCCAGAGAGAGACGATTCTGCAAGTGTTTCAAGAACTTCCCCCAGGTGAGCATCTTAGTGTCGAGGATTTGCATGATTGTTTAGAGAGTCTTGGTAAAAATGTCAGTTTATCCACCGTATACAGAACCGTTAAGTTAATGGTTCGCATCGGTATACTGCGAGAACTGGAATTGGCAGAAGGACATAAGCACTATGAGCTGAATTATTCGGGTTTACAACACCACCATCATCTTGTCTGTCTTCAGTGTCATCAAACGATTGAGTTCAAAGATCCTTCTATTTTAAAGATTAGTCAAAAACAAGCGAGGGATGAAGACGTTGAACTGCTAGATTGCCAGCTAACCCTCCATGCAGTTTGCTTAGAGGCAATACGGCAAGGGTGGCCCCTTTTGTTACCCAGAAACTGGTCATGTCCCCGGTACGGGGATTGACGGAATCCCACTTTGTTTTAATAATGAAAATCGTTATTGTGATCAAGTCAAGGGATCATCAATTCCCGACTATCACGTCATGGGTGTGAGGACATGAAACAATCGAGTCTACTGTGGAACTATGGGGTGGTTAGCCCGACAATTTTGGTGGCAATAGTTGGGGTGGGGGTTAGTGCGATCGCAACAGAAGTGAATTCACCTCAGACAGCAGAATCCTTAGCCATTCCAGCCAACCCCGACAACGCAACCTTTGCTCCACTAAAACCGATCGCCCAACTGCCTAATCATCGTGGCGATTCCAGTGATAAAATTTGGGAACAAATTAACCACTACAGTAACGAGACGAACGCTTTGGAGCAAGTAACGAATGTCTCTCAGTTACGGGATGTATCTCCTGGAGACTGGGCGTATGAAGCCTTGCGATCGCTCGTTGAACGCTATGGTTGTATTGCGGGATATCCCGATGGCACCTATCGGGGAAATCGTGCCATGACTCGTTATGAATTTGCCGCCGGGTTAAATGCTTGTTTGCAGCAAATCGAACGGTTGATTGCGGGGACTAACGGTGTTGACGGGGGTGACTTGGAAAGCTTGCAACGGTTGATTCAGGAATTTGCAGCCGAACTCGCCACCCTCGGAGCGCGGGTAGATAATTTAGAAGGACGAGTCGCGTTTTTAGAGGATAATCAGTTTTCCACAACCACCAAACTATCCGGCGAAGTCATCTTTGGTTTGGCAGGTATAGCGGCGGGAGAGGATGCTAATGGAAATGATATTGATAATGTAACCATTTTTGGTCATCGCACCCGCCTGGAATTAAATACCAGTTTCACCGGGGAAGATGTACTCAGAACCCGACTGCAATCTGAAGGTTTAGGTGCTCTGACAGAACAGACACTCACACCCGAAGGCGAACTGTTCTTTGCCGGTGCAACGGATAATGATGTCGTTGTTGATGCGTTACTCTATGATTTCCCCCTGGGTGAAAATACCCGGGTTGTCATTGAAGCTAATGCTGGTGCGTCTGATGACTTTGCCAGTACGGTTAATCCTTTCCTGGATGGTGATGGGGGTAGTGGGGCGCTGTCTCGCTTTGGGACAAGGCATTCTATCTATTATTATCTGGATGGTGCTGGCATTGGGATTAATCACGCCTTCGGTGACACACTGGAATTCAGTGTCGGCTATTTAGCGAGTGAGGCGGCTGATCCCGGAGACAATAATGGCATATTCAATGGTCCCTATGGGGCGCTTGCCCAGATTTTGTTTAAGCCGAGCGATAGACTGAATATTGGATTAACCTATATTCACGCCTACAATCAAGACACCGACACTGGAAGCCGACGCTCCAATTTTCGCAGTTTTACTGAAAATTTGCTCGGTAATGCCGTTCCCACGTCTAGCAATGCCTACGGTGTAGAGCTATCATGGCAGTTAAGCGATCGCTTCGCCCTTGGCGGTTGGCTAGGCTACACCAAAACCACAACCCTTTCGACGTTGGGTGGACAAATTGATCGCGGTGATTTAGATATTTGGAATTGGGCGGTTAGCTTAGCTTTCCCGGATTTAGGCAAAGAAGGAAATGTCGCCGCGATTTTGGTGGGGATGGAACCAAAAGTGACTGATTCTAGCGTTAATATTGCCGGGATCAATACCGAGGATAAGGATACGTCTTTCCACATTGAAGCATTTTATCAGTATCAGCTAACCGATAACATTGCGATCACACCAGGAATCATCTGGCTCACTGCACCTGATCACGATAGTGATAATAAGGACATTGTTATCGGCAGTATCCGCACCACCTTTAGCTTTTAACCCACATCTTGCCCCATTCAAGGGCAAGCCAAACCGTAGGGGCGCACCTCGGTGCGCCCTATCCCCGACGTGAACAAATGATGTGTCCTAACCGCTATGGCGGTTGCTATAAAAATAGCTGAGTCAGGAATCAATACTATACTGTTTGCCTCTTACTGAGAGATATCGCAACAATCAGTAACGATTTATCGTGATTTTATAACAACTAATACATTCTAACACTTGGATAAGCAAACTGCCATCCAAGTGTTAATTTTTTTACAAAATATTCATAGAGATAAAAATTTATATTAACTTAAAAAAATAAATTATTGATAAAGAGAAAGCTATATCTCACCTATTTAATTTAAATAGATTTATTCTAGGATAGATACGTAATAATTTTATTGGCAGGACGAAAAGATGAAACGTCTCGCTCAAACCGTTGCATCAGTTACCATTCTGACCATGGCGACGATTAGCTATCTACCCAATAGAGCAGAGGCAATCACATTTGATAGTGGAGGAAACTCTATTGAAACTAGCGCCATCAAAAAAGGTTCCCTGAGTAAACTGATGTTTGATTTAGCGCCGATGGCTGTTAATAAAGGCAATTTTTATGGGCAGAATCAATCATTTCCATTGCAGACCTACAATAACAACGTGGTTATTGATGCTGTTGCAGCGAGTGATGTCAATTCGCTCTTATCTGATTTACAAGGATTGGGATTGCAAAATGCTTCAACGTTTGGTTACTTTGTCTCAGGGATGCTGCCGATTGATGCTCTCGCTTCTATGGCACAGTTAGAGAGCTTGAAATTCGCAAAGCCAGCTTATAAACCCATAACCAATGTTGGCAAAACAACCAGTCAAGCGAATGTCGCCTTACGTGCAGATGTAGCGCGTAATCGGTTTGGCGTGGATGGAAAAGGGGTTACGATTGGGGTATTATCAGATAGCTTTAATTTTTTAGGCACAGCCGCAGAGGATGTGGCGAGGGGAGATTTGCCATCGGGTATCAACGTGCTGAAAGATTTACCCAATGACGGGAGTTTAGGTGATATCTTTGGGATTGATGAAGGTCGTGCCATGATGCAACTAATTCATGACGTGGCTCCGGGTGCGGATTTAGCGTTTCACACGGCGGCGTTTAATGAAACAGATTTTGCTCAAGGGATTCTGGCACTTGCCAATGCGGGTGCTGACATTATTGTAGACGATGCTTTTTACCCGACTGAGCCAATGTTCCAGGATGGAATCATTGCCCAAGCCGTTGATACTGTCGTTGCTCAAGGTGTTGCCTATTTCTCGGCGGCGGGTAACGATGCTCGAAACTCTTACGAAAGTGCGTTTAATGGCAGTAATCGGTTTGAACCGTTAATCGGCGGTGAATTTCATGATTTTGATCCAGGAACAGGAGTTGATATTTTGCAAAGTCTGACAATTCCTGTGAACCGTAAATTTGGCATCTCATTTCAGTGGGATTCACCGTTCTTTTCGGTGAGCGGTGGTGCGGGTTCTCCTAATGATCTGGATATTTTCCTGTTTGATGAGTCAGGAACAAATATATTGGCGAGCAGCATCAATCAAAATGTGGGTAATGATGCGGTTGAATTTTTCTCGTTCTTCAATGATGGGTCATTAGGAACCGATAGGTTCAACCTAGCTATATCAAAGGTAGAGGGTTTAGATCCTGGATTGATGAAGTACATATTGTTTGGCGAGGGTACGCTGAATGAGTATGATACAGCTAGTGGAACGGTGTTTGGGCATCCTAATGCTAGGGGAGCAGAAGCTGTTGGCGCGGCGTTTTATCAAGACACACCCGAATTTGGTGTTGCTCCACCTAAATTACAGCCATTCTCCTCAGCAGGACCGACTCCGATTCTGTTTGATCGGGCGGGTAATCCCTTGGCAAATCCGGAAATTCGCTTAAAGCCAGAGATTATTGCTGTTGATGGAACAAATACAACATTTTTCCCACCTCCTTTCTTAGATCCCAGAGATCCTGAAGGTGATGGTTTTCCCAACTTCTTTGGTACGTCTGCGGCGGCTCCCCATGCGGCGGCTGTGGCGGCTCTAATCTTGCAAGCCGCGCCCGGTACTAGCCCAACTGAAATTTATCGTATATTGGAAACAACTGCCCTGGATATGGAGAGTCCTGGCTTTGACTTTGACAGTGGTTTTGGTTTAATTCAAGCCGAGAGCGCTGTAGCGGCGGTTGTTCCTGAACCCGGTTCGGTGTTAGGTTTGCTGGCATTCGGTGCTGTGGGAATAGGTGTTCCACTATTAGGGAAGAAGCCTGATTGACACTCCCATCGCTAAAAGCGAGGTTTTCTCAGGATGGTGCAAGATGTGAAGTTACAACGAATGGCATTGACTTAAAGCTGGTGGGCAATGCCCACCCTACGGTATATCAAGGGTTGCGGCGATTTCACAATGCTGACTGGAGCGTGCCATTGGAGTTAAAACGGGTTAAGTCAATCATGCGCCAACTACAAATTCCTCTGATCACGTTTATTTTTTGCCTACTCGTCAGTTGCGAGAACAAACCTCCAAACCCGACAAATACCTCATCTGTGTCTTCTCAAGATACACCATCGGCGCAGCCATCATCCCCTCGCACCTCACCGGGCGAAAGTCCTACGGTTGATCCGTCTAAATCCACTCAATCGGCTCAAACCCAACGGATATCTGCAAAGGGGATTGGAGTGGCGCAAGTTGGGATGACGCTGGGTGAACTAAAAGAATTGCTGGGAGATCAAGCTGAGTTTCAGGTTACGTCACCGTTTATGGTCGATTTTGATGCGATCGCGATCGTTCAAGAGGGTAAACCCCAATACTACATCTTGTATCCGGCGGGAATACCCATGAGTGATGACGATATCATCGAGGCGTTAGTTACAGATAATCCCGATTACCAAACGGCTGACGGTGTTGGACCTGGAACCCCCCTGAAGCAAGCAGAAGAGGTTTACGCAGAGGCGACTCTTACCTATAACACCGTGAACGAGTCGCGGGAATACGTCAAGTTTGCCCAGCACCCGTCTCCTGACATGACGTTCCGGCTGGGTGCAGCGAATGATGATAGCTTGGCTGGAGTCTATCCCTCACCCCAAAAGGAATTTAACCAGACTAAGGAGTATAAGGATACAGCAACGATTCGTTTTGTCGAAGTGTACTGCTCAAAGGATTGTCCCGTACAACCTCTACCCAATTGACGGATAACCCAGAAAAATTCCCTTTACCGTAGGGTGGGCATCGCCCACCAGCCTCATCTGAGCGTGCCATTCGACCTAAATAGTCGGACACCCGTGCGATCGCGCTTGTATTGTCCTATCCATAAGCTTTTGAGCCAAGTCCAAAAATTTTTTGCCCAAACCCTTGACAATTCTGTAGTATGTTTGTAGTATATATTTAAGAGCGAAGGGAAAAGAGCCACTCCTGCAAGGGGAGGGAAGCGGAATATATTTTTTTATTTGGAGGAGCTTTCAGGCTTCCCCCGTGCAACAAAGGCTCTCGCATCCCCTGGTCTCCCCCGTGCAAAAAACGCTCTCGCATCCCCTGGTCTCCCCCGTGCAAAAAACGCTCTCGCATCCCCTGGTCTCCCCCGTGCAAAAAAAGCTCCCGCATCCCCTGGTCTCCCCCGTGCAAAAAAAGCTCCCGCATCCCCTGGTCTCCCCCGTGCAAAAAACGCGAAGCATCCTTGGGTCTCCCCCTTTTTAAGGGGGACGGAAGGGGGATCTATAAGGGGGACGGAAGGGGGATCTAAAATTGTTTGTGTCTATTCCCATTCTCGCCATTGGTTTGCCCAGTTTTGGAAAATGCCCAGAATTTGCTCCCGTCGCTGTTCAAAATTAGCGG